>DAOUYQ010000170.1 GCA_030666035.1 Microcaldota archaeon | reverse complement strand
GTAATAAGCCCAAGCTCATTGAGCTTCTTCATCTGCCACTGGATAAACTTGTTAAAATGCAAATCAAAAGTATAAAATTTTCTCCTCCAGTCAATGGCGTAGCCCATCTCTTTCATCCCTTCCTCAATTTCCCGGGAAAAGTACATGACTAATTTTTCAGGGTCCCCCAACTCAACAAACCTGGATTCTGGAATTCCATAAATATCCTTGAAAATTTTAAGCAGCTCCAGGTCCCCTTCCCGCACCTTTTTCGCCATTGCAAGGATAGGGGTCCCGGTCACATGGAATGCCATTGGGACTAACGTATTCTTCCCATTAAGCCTTGCATAGCGCGCATGGACATCCAGGATTGTATAAGTCCTCCCGTGCCCAATGTGCTGGGGCGAGTTGGGATAAGGAAACGCAGCAGTGTAAAAGCGCTTCTCCCCTCCCGAATCTTCAGGTTCATACACCCCTGCATCACTCCACTTTTTCTGCCACTTTTCCTCATTTTTGCGCAAATCCATGAAAATTACCCGAATCTGATCTATCTTCTTATAGAGAATACCTTTATATTAGTTATTTGCAACAGATATCCCCATGGATGGGCTGCCTTTTGCATTACATGCGTTTCCCCTACTGCAATCTCAGGATGTGCAGAGGCTTGGGGAGGTCGTGGGCCACCCCTTTGTTTCTGAGCTCCTGCCAATTGCACTCCTTGCAGCAGCGTTCATAATTATTCTTTACTATCTCCTTGGAAAAGCGCTAAGCTCTCCACAGATAGATGCATTTGCAAAGGAGGAATTTTCCCAGCTTTTAATTTCAGTATTCGTTGTAGCCCTGTGGTTTGTAATATACCCAATAGTCAGCGGAATGCTTTCCCTGGCTGCATGCGGGGATTTTTCCTGCAGCCTTTTTAGCCTTGCATTCTATTCGCTGGATGTGCTTTTATACCAAACGATAAGTGCATACGCAGGATTCCTTTCCATGGAAATCTTTATTGGCATACTCTCAAGCATTGGATTCAGCCTCCCGCTCGGAGCCCCTGTAATGGGCGTAAAATGGTTTAGCTTCTCCCCGTTTGGGGGAATGGCGATGCTTAGCAATTCAGTAGTAAGCGTAATTGAGAGCATTGGGATACTTGTGGGGCTGGTGGTTGGAAGGCAGCAGCTCCTTGCATTTTTCTATGACATCGTCCCGGCATTCCTTCTCCCCGTTGGAATACTCCTCCGCTCCCTTCCCTTCACACGTGTAACCGGTTCCAGCCTGATTGCAATCTCTTTCGCAGCATTTTTCATCTTTCCCGCATCAATTATACTCTCCCATAACCTGATGTTTGGCGCCCAGAATGAGCCAATGTATATCCCTATGGCGCCCACACCCACAGGGCTCTGTTTCATCCCTGATAATCCGGAAGATGAAGCTGCAGCGTTTGCTTACCTGAACCAGTCCAATTTAGAAATAGGGGAACATCTCGCGGAAGACCCCTATGCCCAGGTCGCACTTGAAAATAATTGGTATCAATTTTCTGGATTCATAGGCACTGCAAGTGAAATGTTCCCCAATATTCTTGGGGAGGTAATGGGATTTATCGGTGGCAAAGTCTCAATATACAGTTTCCTGGACATATTTAAGCCCACAACATTTGCATACTTTTTCTATTTCCTTGTTCTGGAGCGCCTCCAGGGCGTTGCCCAGCTTGCAGTGATGGTTGCAGTGACATTCGTTTTAGAGATAATCATAACAGTTACCGGATATCGTGCCATAGCGGCCGCATTGGGAGGAGAGCTCGAGATACTCGGGCTTACAAAGATGGTGTAAAAATGCTGGAATCATATATGCAGATAATTGGCATAACCGTGATAGCAGTGACAGCATATATTGTACTTGTCTTTATGCTATCCTATGCATTCCGCAGGCCCCAACTCACTGCATATGCACGGATAGAACTCTACCAACTCCTGCTTTCTGCACTTATCCTGGTATTTGCATTTGTGGCATGGGAATTGGCTAAAACAGCATCTACTGCAATTGCAGGCGGAGACCCGATAGAGATTTCCATCGAGTTTTTGAGCATCATAATCAATAAAGGCGTACTCCCGGTTTACATGAAACTTGTACGCATGGAAGTGCTCCTTACATATTTCAATGCAATAGAGTACAGGATGGGGCCGGGAGTATGGAACTGGATTACCAAAGCGGCTCCGGGGATGGACCCGCTAATTTCAATTATCCGGATGCTTGTATTTACATTTACTGTGCTCTATGGAACATTAAGTGTGCAGATAATAATTTTCAACCTGATCGAGGCCCTGATGTATTTTTACCTTCTCCCCGCAGGGATAGTGCTGCGTTTTTTCCCCCCCACGCGGGATGCAGGTGTTTTCCTGATTGTGCTTGCAATCTCATTCCAATGTTTTTTCCCGCTGCTTTATGCAGTAAATTTCATGGCATTGACTGATATGTGGGTTCAGCATGGATGGATTGATAAGAACCAGCAGTATACCCCGGATATAGAGGAAACCAATTACT
>DAOUYQ010000044.1 GCA_030666035.1 Microcaldota archaeon | reverse complement strand
AAGCAGCCAGCCGCTTGCATTATATTTCCAGAGCTCAAACCATGATTCATTGTATCCAGTAAGTTCAGAATTTAACCAGTGCCAGGTTATTTGTTCTATTGAGATAGTTCCTGCAACAGTGCTTATATTTACGAACTTTTGCCTGAAGCTGAATCTGTCTGCTGGGAATGTAAATGAACTAGTTGTCCAGTTTATTGAGTAGGATGTAGAGCCGGCAACAGAATCGTCCAGGCTTAATCTGGTGTGGTTCTCCAGAGTCCCGGAAGGATTCCTGAAAGTTGAGTTTGTCATGTTGAAAATGATTGTGCTGCCGCCAGTATTGTTTACAATAAAATCATAGCTGTTGTTATAGAGTACTGCTGCAGTGAAAACGCTGTTGTTGGAGTTCAACAGATATATGCCCTTCTGGTTCCGATAAGAAGTGCTATTGATCAGGTTGTTGTTGGTTGTGCCCCCTAGGAAGACAAAGCCGGCATTCGTGTTGTTGTATGAAGTGCAGTTGGTGATGTTATTGTATGAACCGGTATCGATTAAGAAACCGAATTCCGTATTGTTGTATGCAGTATTTCCCGCTAATGTGTTGTTGGCGCTGTTTTGTATCCTGAAGCCGCGGAGGTTATCATAAGCCAGGGAATCGGCTATTGTATTGTTGTCCGAGGCCCTAACCCTGAAGCCTTCAGCAGCCGTGCCGGCAGAGAATGCAGTGTTGTTGGTGAGGATATTGTTGTCGGAATTTGAGAGAAGGTAGAAGCCGCTGCCTGTATTGTTGTATGCCCTGTTGTTGGTGAGGTTGTTTCCAGAGCTTGAATAGAGGCGGAAACCGGATGCGGAATTGCCATGGATAGTATTGTTGAGTGCCTTGTTGTTATTCGCATCCCGGAACGAGAATCCATTAAAGGTATTGTTGTATGCGGTGTTGTTAATCAGGGTATTGTTGGTGCTTGCATTGAGGAAAAAACCATAGCGGGAGTTATTGTATGCAGTATTGTTGCGTATTGTATTGTTGTGCGAATCGTCCAGGTGCAGGCCGTCCTGGGAATTGTTGAAGAACTGGTTTTCGATTATCGTGTTGTTGTAGGAAGGGTCCATGTAAATGCCATCGGTGTTGTTCCAGAAAGTATTGTTCTGGATTGTGCCGTTGTGGGTATTTTCCCAGTAGACTGCTTCTGAAAATGCGCTTATGTTGCAGTTCTTTATTGTTATCCCTTTTCTGTCTTCAATAACAAAACCATGGCCGGCTCCGTTTCCAACTACAACATAATTGCTGCAGTCGAATACCACATTGTCTGCGGTTATATTAAAGCAGGTCCCGCTTGCAGAAATGCTGGAAGTCAATATTATGTCCGAAGTTATTTCGCCACAGCCGGACTGCTGCGTTGGCATAAAAGTTTTCAGATTGAGATAGTCATCTACCTCCAGGAATTCTTCAATTGTTCCATTGAATTCTTCTGTTGTGTTGATGAGTTCATCCACGTTGATAAATTCGTCTCCCATTATTTCGCTTTCTTCTGATGAAAGCTCTTCTTCCTCCGGCTCTAGCCATACTTCAAACGTAGTCGGCCTGGACTCTTCCACAAAAACCTCCAATTCCTGAAGGGCGTATCCTTCAGCACTGAATATGAATGTATGCGTTCCTTCTGGCACATCTTCAAAGATGGGATTTTCGCCTCTTGTTGTTCTGTTCTTCTCCACCCACAAAATAGTCGCGTTTGCAGGGACTACTTCGAATGTAATGTTTGCTGTAAACGGCTCTTCTGGCGGTGGTGGAGGCAATTCAGCAAGGCAAACCTCAAAGTGGGTGGGCTCGAATTCCCCTACGGGAATTTGCCTCTCCTGCGGAATGTAGCCTTCTGCACTAATTGTGAAGTTATGCGTTCCTTTCGAAACATTCTCGAATATTGCGTCTATCGCCGGCTTGGTTATCCCTTTTTCTTTCCAGTGGATTGCTGCGGTCTCCGGAATAATGCTAAAGGTTATGTTTGCTGTATATGGGTATTCGCCTGTTCCATTCCCGCCTAGTGAATCATTGGTGAAATTGGTGCCGCCAAAGAGGAAAAAAGTCATGAATAAGACTGGCAGAAGCATCACTGGCAGTATCCTTGTCTCGAACTGAGACCACCCCATACAAGAGGATTAGGGATTATAATTTATATATATTTGGGAGTTGCTGCCCCTTCTAAACCTAAATAGCACAGCTAATATGATGAAAAGAATATTGGGGAATGAATAAGTAATTTCAAAAACCGGGGTGGTCTCAGAATACTTTAAGGTTCCTATTTCAGAACCATTCATTCCCCGTTTTAATATTGTTCCAAAACACATATAAATATTAGCAAAATGTCAAGAAAAGATATAATATTGTTATAATGTAATAAAAAGACTGGAAAAACAGGTTTTGGCAGCAAATCAGGGCTTGCTTTTTTCTACCGGCAGCGTAAAAGTTATTGTTGCTCCTGCACCCGGTTCTGATTTGAGGAAGATGTCTCCCCCGTGCCTCTCAACAATAGAGCGGCAAAGCAGGAGGCCCACGCCATGGATTTCATTTTCCACCTCGTTCTTGGTAGTGAAAAAATCCAGGAATGCAGCTCCGTTTTCCTCTGGTGAAAATCCGATGCCATTGTCCTTAATGGAAACAACCAATACCTGCATGGCATTGTCCAGCTTCGCAGAAACACTGATTTTGGGAGCCACCCCGCTTCTTTTGCATGCCCTGAGCGCATTTGACAAAAGATTTTCTATTAGTATGAATAAATCGATGGGGTCAGCAAAAACAGTGGCATCCTTTGGGATTCCGCCCATATTGAGCTCAAGGCCCAGAAAGGTTGCCACTTCGTGGAAATGTTCGCACAGTGGCAGCTCTTCCTGCAGCGGAGCAGAAGGCTTTCCATCCAAAAAGCCCATAAGTTTCGTAATTTTGGACCTTCCGAGCTTTATAGCAGTATACATTTGTTCTTCAAATTCGGATTGTGGCTGGGCATCAGTGGATGCCCTGGGTGGGTTGCAGGAGAGGGCGAGAGAATCCAGAATTTCCCTGATTTTTCTTGCTTTGTTCCTTAGTGTCTCCTGGGGCAACTGCTCATCAAGCCCGGCAACTAATTTGTTGAATTCATAGAGTTCTGGGCCCCATTTTTCCTCCATTTCCAGTTTAGTGGAAACACAGTAAATAATCATTGCTTTGTTTTGGAGGGAATGCCTCAGGAACTTAAGGAGATAACCCAGGCTATCCTGGGGGATGGGCCCTTTTCTCTCCCAAACAAGCGGATAGCATGTAGAAAAGCGGGGCTTTGTTTTATCAGCAGGTTTGCCAGTCGGTGTGGGCCTGCCAGGTTTCCAGGGCCTGAATGTATGTGGCATGCATGTTAATATGTTGCAAAAAGAATATAAATGTTGTCTAAAAAGATAGAAAATTGTAATTAAAATATACAAGAATGTCAGAAAATGATGGAAAATAGATAGAATTAAAAGAGTAAGAGCCTAGAATTTGGCATGAAAAGCGGGGTTGACTGGGCAGACAGGGAACGGCGGGAATTATACATACGGGACCAGCCTCTTTCACAAATGATTCAGGAAATGGATTTTACAGATGCTATTTTTCATACGTGGCTGCAAAAAAAACCCAGTGAAAAGGAAAAAATAATGTTCAACAAGGTGCTGGTGAGCTTCTGTGGCGGATGGAACATAATTGCACCAGTTGTGTTCGCAACGCGCCTGGCAGCAACAACCAAAGCCCCAATTGCACAGTGCCTTGCTGCAGGCTTTTGTGCAAGCGGGCCATCCCACACTTCTGCAATTGAAGGAATCATGAAGATTTATCTTGAAGTGGAAACTGGAAAAATAGATGAATTTGTACATGAAAAGCTCAGCAAAAAGGAGATACTCCCTGGGTTTGGGCACCCTGTAGTGTGGAAAGACCCGAGGCCGCCAATAGTTTACCAAGAATGCAAAAAACTTGGGGTGGGAGGGGATGCATTAAGAAAATTCGAAAAAATCGAGGCGATTCTTAGCAGGAAAAAAGGAGTTTACGCCAACATCGATGCAATTAACGGCGCAATATTGGTTGATTTGGGCTTTGATGACCCTGCTTATGGACCTGCGCTCTTCCTGCTGGGGCGCTCCATAGGGATGACTGCGCATGTAATTGAAGAGATGAAAAACCCCCCATTTACGGCACTGGATCTTGTATACCCTGGATTTGAAAAAATAGAATATGAGCACAAGGAAAAGGTGAGGGAACATCAGGGGGATAAAAAATAGAATAAAGGACTGGTTTTCACTAACGCTGCCGCACCGGGCTCTCCTGCCGTGCGCTGCTTTTGCTGCAGGCCTCTCAATATCTGGTTCTTTTGGGATTGAAGTATTTTTGATGGGAGCAGCTTCGATAATCCTGGTCTATTCTTCCCAGGCCATCTACAACAACATAATGGATGTTGAAGCAGATAGGATTAATGCACCGGAGCGGCCGCTGGCCAGGGGAACTATAACTGCTAATTGGGCATGGGCGGCATATTTCCTGGCTCTCCTATCAGGATTCCTTGTGGCCTTTTATGCAGGAATTCTGCCCGGGATAATTGTGCTGGCCATGCTTGGTTTTGTATATAGCAGATACACAAAAAGGATGGGAGTATATTCCTATGCAACGCTAACCTGTTCCCATATCTGTATCCCAATGCTAATTGGGTATTCTCTCTTTGCGGGTGTTGATTCTACTATCCTGCTGATTGTGGCTTTTGTATTTGTAACCAAATTCCTGGCAATTTCACTAAAGGATTACAAGGATGTTGAGGGGGATTCAAGAAACGGGATGCGGACCCTTCCGGTAGAATACGGAGTCGGGCCTGCATCAAAAATAACTGCGGCAGGGCTTCTTTCAACCCTCCCTCTTTTCTGGATACCCTGGCATATTCTGCACCTCTCGGTTTTTTTCCTTGCAGCTTATTTTCTATCCGGGCTGATGAGGGCAGTTTTTGCCAGAAAGATAACCTCAGGTGTGACTCCTGCTGGTGCAGCAGATATCCTTAAGAAGTTTAGGTTCGTGCTGATTGCAGAGATGCTCGCCTGGTGTATCGCATGAATGAATTCTTCAAAAAGATGATTTTTGCGAAGATGGTAATTTTCGGGAGCGAGTCCATAAACCTGCTGGGAAGAAGGGTTGCGCTCATCCCAATTGAAGTTATTCTAAAAATGGAGCAGGACCTGGCAGGGAAATTGGGAAAAAAAGAAGCACGGGAGTTCATATATAACTGGGGGAAATACCAGACAGAAACCGGGTCAAAAAGATATCTTTCCAACAAGAAAGCGCTCTCCGGGATGTTCCAGAGGCTTCCTGCAACAGGGAACCCTAGCCTGGAGCTGGGGAGGAATGTTATCAGGTTTTGTGGATGGGGGGACATTAAGATACTTACAGCCAAAAAAATGGGGAATGAGATGGTCTTGGAGGTAAAAAAATCCCCATTTGCCCTGGAATACCTGGAAAAGAAAGGAAAGAGCAAAGGGCCTGTGTGCAACTATCTTGCCGGGATTATTGCAGGTGTTGCCAAGGCAACGTACAAAAAAGAATGTGTTTGCACAGAAAAATCCTGTGCCGCCACAGGCATTGCAGATAGCTGCCTCTTCGAATTAAAGGTTACTGGAGAATCTTGATTCCCTTATCTGTTATTGTAAATTCATGGACCCCTTCTGCGTACTTGCTTCTCCGCATCTTGACTACTGAAAGGGATCTGGAAGCACCTGTGGCTCCGAGGATATGGTATTCCAGCAGTATGATGCCATCAGAGGAAAACTCACTGACCGTGTCCCTGGAAAACCAATTGGATTCCTTGGGAAGCTCTGATATTAGCAAGGTCGTGCAGTTTAGTTCCCTTAGTGTGGAGAGAACCTGGTAAAGCATCTGTTTTTTCATTGAAGATGAATCAATAATGGGTGGCACATACTTCGTACTCTGGAGAAAATCCATTAAATCCTCCGGGAGGTTCCGGTATGATGCACAATATACTGAGAGAACAGAGAGGGAATCCAGAACTATGCGTTCTGCCCCCATTTCAGAGGCTTTATTCTTCAGGTCATCTAGGAATGCATAGATATCTGTTGGGTCCAGGTGCAGCACTTCCGCTTTTCCCTCGGAAATCAGCTTCCCAAAATCCATGCCAAACTGGGAAGCCTGCTCCAGAATATATTCCCTCTTGCTGTCGAGAGTTACATAAATGCCCTTTTCCCCCAGCTGCGCGCCTTCATAGATGAACTGGAGCGAGAGAATGCTCTTTCCACTTCCAGGTGTCCCGGATATCAGTATGTGGTCATTACGGGGCAGCCCCTTGGGCAGAATGGGCTTCATGAGTGAAAATGAAGCGTATTTCTGTTCTTTTTTCATAAATATCCCTGCAACAATGGGATTATGGTTAAAGGGCGTTAAAAACTTTTTGTTTATTCCGAACCGCAGGGGGAGTCCCCCCTTTCTGAGAAATCTAGCGATTTCTTCTCGTGAGCCAAGCTCCCGACAGTTTGAGGTTCTTCCTGATTCCCCCCAGTTATGGATATTATTCCACAGAGGATTAACTAAAAGATATGTCAATACGCTTGCGCGCACTAGCATATCTATCCTCTGCGGAAGATAGTTAAATGCCCACTTGTAGTTCTTGGGTCAGATACCTTGTCAGCTTC
>DAOUYQ010000129.1 GCA_030666035.1 Microcaldota archaeon | reverse complement strand
TAACCAAAAATACAGTCTTAACTTCCGCCCGTTCCTTCAAGTTCTTAATCAATTCCGGAAGCTTGGGGTAAAGTGTGGGCTCCCCGCTTAAACTAATTGCCCAATGCGCAGGAAACGAATCCAATACTTTTCGGAACAATTCCTCATTAACATCATCCGCCCCGCCTAACCCAGAAACCAGCTTCCGCTTAGCAGCAACAGTCCCCTCAATAATATCATCCGGAGAATCCACATCACCTTCACCCATCGGCTTGAATTCCATCCATTCCATTGGCCTCCAGCAAAATATGCAGTTCTGCGAGCACCACGCAGCAGCCGGGCTCATCTGCGCACAACTAGCACAATCAGCCCCATAAAATTTCTGCTTATAGCAAGCCCCCTTTCCCCGAAGCATGCGCTTAGTCCAGCCACAAATCTGCACAGCAGAATGATTCCCGACAATCCCATACTGCTTTTTTAAAAATTCCTCAATTACTTTATCAGAAAAAGAAAACTTATCATGAGTTTCACTCATCCTATTTCGCCTTCTTCAGTGCTTTCCCAAGCTCAGCAAAGTCATTCTCAAGCCCCTTGCATCCGCGCACAAGCAATTCCTTGGGGTTCATCTGATAAAAGCTTTCCACCCTGAAGATTACATTCCCCTTCTCATCTTCCTCATAAGCAGACACTCCACTTTGGAATTTTGCATGCTTCATCCCGGTTCCCACAACCGCTTTTCCCTCCAGCCTCAGGTTCTGCCCTTCATAGAGGCTGATTATCGGAATCCGGTCCTTTGCAACTTTTACATCCTTGTCCTGCGTTTTCAAATCCCCGGAATAAACAACTTTTGGGCCACTTTCATCCAGTGAAAAGGATACTTCCATCCCTTCCTTTGCCCCTTTTGGGGTAATTAAAGGAATAAGCCCAATCCGGTGCGCAACATATTCATCAAACATTGAAGAGGTGTTCTCATACATCGTAATCATATCGATGGCCATGATAGGGACCCTGCCTATGCAAACCCTCCTTATCGTATTCATGAAAGGCAGAGTTGCACCACTTACTTTTATGCTGAGCTTGTTTCCCTTTGATTCTATAATTTCAGTTTTCATGCGGCCTACACCCTTCTTCCCCTTCTTCCGCCCTTCCTTTTCATGGAATCGGTTGGTATCGGTGTAACATCTTCAATTCTTCTTACGCGAACCTTCGTGCGTGCAACGGCCCTCACTACTGCCTGTGCGCCTCCGCCAGGAGTTTTAGAGCCATTTCCCCCAGGTGCGCGAATCTTAATGTGAACAGCATCAACGCCTTTTTCTCTGAGGTCTGCCACAACCTTTTGCGCTGCCTGCATCGCTGCATAGGGTTTCCCTTCTTCCCTTGAAGATTTAACCATCATGCCTCCGCTTGCCCAAGACAAAGTTTCAGCGCCGCTAATATCAGTTGCGGTAATAATCGTATCATTTTTGGAAGAGTAAACATGAATCACAGCCAGCTTTCCAGGCTTCTTTTTCTTAGGAGCCTCCGTTGCTTCCTCAACTGCCGCAGCAACTTCTTCTTTTTCGACTACTTTCTCTTCAGCCTTCTTTTCTTCTGCAGCAACTTTCTTCTCCTCAGTTTTCTCTTCAGGTTTTGGAGCTACTTTTTCGTCTTCTGCCATAATTGCCCACCTCTAATCAACCACTTTTTCTGCTGCTGCGGGAAGGTCCAGTTTTTTTGGGGCCTCCTCCTTTTTCTCTGCTCCACCAGAAGGCTTTTCCCCTTCCACACCCTGAAGCTCTTTATCCCCGGATGTTTTTGCAACAGGCGCCTCTTCCTCTTCAGGTTCAGGCACTTCCAAATCTATCTTCTTGTAATAATTAATGGAATCATCTTCCAAAACAGGAACAAGGTAACTTGGTGAATCCACTTTCCTTCCCTTAACCGAAATGAACCCATGGGTAATAAGCTGCCTTGCCTGCTTTGTAGTTTTTGCAAGGCCCCTCTTGAGCACCCTGGTCTGGAGCCTCCTCTCAAGTACATCGCGCACACTAAGGGAAAGCACATCTTCCAGCTTTGCACCCTTATCCAGGATTCCAAGCCGGCTCAACTTATTCATCAATTTTGGAAGGTCCCTTTCCCTCTCTTCTTCACTTACTGAGAGAAGCCTTCTTGCCTCACGCCTCATTTTCTTTAGTTCCTGGTTCATCACCCAAAGCTCTTTCATGCTCTTGAGCCCATACTCTCTCTTGAGCCCGCTTTCCTCTTTAATCCTGGAACTTTCCCAGAGCCTTTTTGGGTGTTCGTATTTATTGCTGAATTTTCTTGGGTCTCCCATGTGCTCACCTACTTCTTAGCTCCCCTTTTATCTCCTTTCTGGGCAGGCTGCTGTGCTTTCCTTATAACACCAAGGGACATTCCATGCCTTCCAGTGTTCTTGGTTCTCTGGCCCCTGACTTTCTGGCCATACGCATGCCGATATCCCCTCCAGGTATAAATCTTTTTTTCCTTTTCAATATCCTGCCTCTGAGAAAATACCAAGTCATTCATTGTATTATGCAAATCCTTCCCGGTTTCGGAATCCTTCCTCCTGTTCAATAGGTATAAAGGCACTCCATGGTCCTGGATTCGTGCAAGAATATCATCAATCTGTTCAATCTGCCCATCATTAAAAGTCCCGACTTTAACGTTTTCACTTACCTTAAGTTCCTTTGCAATAATCTTAGCCACAGTCTTACTGGTTGTATGGCCAATCCCCTTGACCGCAAGGAGTGCCCTCTTAAGCGGGATATGCCCCCTCACATCCTTTCCTGCAAGCCTGATAATTCCCCTGAGCCCTTCCTTCTCTGCAATATCAATAACCTTTTTCTTAGGTGCCTTTGCAGGTGCTGCTGCCTCTGCAGGGATTTTCTTTTTTATTTCTTTTTTGCCTCTCTTATCCTTTTTCTTCTTAGCCTTTGCCATAAATTCACCGTGAAAAACACCCTTTTTGCATAACAGTATCTCAATGCACAAATATCACACGCAGAAAACGGTGTAGCTCTATTAATTTATAGTAACCTTTTTAAACATGCCCGCAGCCCCCGAACGCGTAAATATCTTTTAATTCTTCTTTTGAACGGGTTGGTAGCTCTATTTAGACCTTTTGTGTGGGAGTTCCAATGTTGCTTCCGTTAGGTGTTCTTCCCTTCCTTTTGAACTGATTAGCAATCACACTAATTATTTCTTTTGGTGATCTCTTGCTAGCATAAGACTTTAAGATCCTTTCTCCTGCATTTCTTACATTTTCCGAGAGGTCTTTTCTTCCAAGAAACTTTTCGACAGCTAGAATGTCACCCTTCTTTTCACAAGTATTCAGTGCCCTAATCAATGCAGGTTCAATCTTTTCTCGCACCCCAGCCGGAAGGTCTTCATTTTCAAAAAGATCTGCGATACTTGAAACATGTCCCTTCTCTGCACAAGTATCCATCCCATCAATTAATGCAGAC
>DAOUYQ010000135.1 GCA_030666035.1 Microcaldota archaeon | reverse complement strand
GTGACTTTGTGCTCTGCCCTTTGCAGTTTGTAGCATTTATCTAAAATGTAGCCTTCATCAGACGCTGTTTGCATCATCATCTGCACAACGCCTAAAGCGGCGATGTGCTCAGCGGTTGTACATATCATCATTTGAAGGGATTTATTAGGGGCAATCTGATTATATAAATATTGAGGTTTGGAAAAAAAAGAATGCCTCAGGGCGGATTTGAACCACCGACACCTCGGTCTTCAGCCGAGTGCTCTCCCCCTGAGCTACTGAGGCGCAAAATTATCATCAGTGGAGTTTTTCTGTATGGAAATCTTTATATGCTTTCTATTTGCTCAAAGCTTCAAGAAATGCTCATGGAAAACAGTGGAGCCGGACAATTCAGGGTGGAAAGTTGTTGCCAGGTATTTCCCCTGTACTACTGCAACAATCTTTCCATTATGCTCTGCTAGCACTTCAACCGCAGCCCCAACTTCTTCAATCCCCGGAGCCCGGATAAATACTCCTTCAATTTTCCCAAGGGTAGTATCCAGGGGAGCCTCAAAAGATTCCAGCTGCCGGCCATAAGCATTCCGGGACACTTTCATTTCAATTAGCCCAAGGCATTTCTGCCCATCCACAACAGGCACAATTTCCTTGGCAAGGAGTATTGCCCCGGCACAGGTCCCAAAAATTTTGGGAACATTCCGCAGCGGCCCAAGCATGCCCTCTTTCTCAAGAAGAAGAGAAAGGGTTGTGCTCTCCCCCCCAGGCAAAATAATCCCATCCAGCCCATCAAGCTCTTTGAGGTCCCGTATTTCCGGCACATCTGCGGAAATACCCATTTTTTCCATGGCTTTTTTCAAATAAATTACATGCTCTGAGACTGCCCCCTGCAAAGCGAGCACACCATAACGCATTCAAATTCCTCTTTCCGCAAGCCTTTGGTTTGGGGGAATATCAGAAAGTTCCATTCCCCTCATTGGTTCCCCGAGGCCCTCAGACACTTCAGCGATTTTTTTCGGGTCATTGTAATGCGCAACAGCCTCCACAATCGCACAGGCCATTTTTGCAGGGTCAGAGGATTTGAATATCCCGGAACCAACAAAAACGCCATCGCATCCAAGCTGCATGCACAGTGCAGCATCAGCAGGAGTGGAAATGCCTCCCGCAGCAAAATTCACAACAGGGAGCTTTCCTAGCTCAATAGTTTTTAGGACCAGTGCTTCAGGAACCCGCATCCGTGTTGCTGCATCCGCAGGCCGCCCAGTTTTAAGTGCACTAATTTCCCTGTGGATTGCCCGGATATGCTTTACTGCTTCAACAATATTCCCGGTTCCTGCCTCGCCTTTAGTGCGTATCATGGCAGCCCCCTCATCTATCCTCCTCAATGCCTCCCCCAGGTCTCTTGCCCCGCACACAAAGGGAACACTGAATTTTGACTTATTCACATGAAATTCCGCATCCGCAGGGGTAAGCACCTCACTCTCATCAATATAATCTACGCCCAGTGCCTGCAGCACCTGTGCCTCTACAAAATGCCCAAGCCTCACTTTTGCCATAACAGGGATGTGGACAGCTTCCATAATCCTCTTAATTATTATTGGGTCAGACATGCGCGCTACCCCTCCATGTGCCCGGATATCCGCAGGTACCCGCTCCAGCGCCATCACCGCAACAGCCCCGCTCTTTTCTGCAATCCTTGCCTGCACAGGGGTAACTACATCCATAATTACTCCCCCCTTGAGCATCTGCGCCAGCCCACCCTTTAGCTTGGGTGTTGATTCTGTAGGTTCCATGCCCATAATTTCGGCATATTACTTAAAAAATATGCGCAATAACCCCAGCAAACCCAACAGTAATCTTTATTTAACTGTTCTTGTTAATAACTCCGGTGAAGTATAATGGCTGCTCCAGAAGATGTTTTTGAATACATTTCTTCCAATAATGTGCGCTGGGTCGATCTCCAGTTTTTCGATGTTGAAGGGAGAATCAACAGGACAAGCATAAATGCGCGGGAAATAAACACCTCTTCATTTTCAAAAGGAATATCCTGTGGGGACCTCAAAGAGGTTTATGGATGGCCAACTGAAGGAGAGCTCCTTCTTATGCCTGATGCGAATACTTTTGGCAGGGTTCCCTGGGAGCCCAGCACCATGAGGCTGATTTGCAATGTAATTCTCGCTCCAAGCGGAGAGCGGTTCCTCAAAGACCCAAGATATGTCCCTGAGCGTGCCCTGGTCAATGCCAAGGCCATGGGAATAACGGATGTGACCGCCACTTCTGAAATTGAATTCTACGTATTTGACAATGTGACTGTGGATAAAATGACCCCGCAAAGAGGCCCAAACTGCCTCATTGAATCAAGGGAAGCGCCATGGTCCCCCTCCCCCCTATGGAACAGCCCCAAGGGCGCATATTTCTCCCAGCCTTTTGATACACTCTATAGTGCACGGACGCAGGTTGCAGAAGTAATTGAAGATAACTTTAGATATATTATAACTAGGCACTTCCATGGAAGGTCCACAAGCGGGCAGCAGACTCTTGCGCTTGCCCCACTTTCATTGGCTGAGTCCTCGGATGCAGTGGAAACAACCAAATTTACGGTCAGGAACCTTGCATTTATCGCCAATTCCATGGCAACATTTATGCCATTTCCAATCATGGGCGAGAGGGGCAACCAGCTGCTCACTGGATTCACGCTCTGGAAAAAGGACGAGAATGTATTTTATGATTCCACTGATAAATACGCACAGATAAGCCAGAATGCCCGCTATTTTGTCGGAGGGCTTCTTGAGCATGCCGCTGCCCTATCAATATTTACCAGCCCAAACCCAAATTCCTACAAGCGCCTCAATGCAGACCCGCATTACATTGCATGGGGAAAGAGAAACCCCTCTGCAGCCGTACGCATAGAAAATGAAATAAGAAATGACCGCAAGGGAAAAAGGGTAATCTTCAACCTTGCAGACCCCTCTGCAAACCCATACCTTGTATATGGTGTTGTGGCAGCTGCAGGCTTAGACGGAATCAAAAACAAGACTGACCCCGGCAAGCCCGTCGATACAAATCTCGCAGAGATGGATGAAGAGGAAATGAGCAAAGCAGGAGTAAAATTCCTCCCCAACAACATCATGGAGGCAATTGCTGCCCTTGAAACTGACAATAAGTTCCTCAAGGGGATTCTCTCTTCAGACATTTTAGAGAGCTACCTTGAAGACAAGATTGAGGAGCATAAAGAGCAGGCTGCAAGGCCAACATCTTATGAGTTTGAGAAATATTTCAACATGTAGGGAAAATATGGCCCGCGTTATGCCACCTCTTGGGGCGGTTCCGGGCAATCCTTTTTATTTTCTCTTTT
>DAOUYQ010000138.1 GCA_030666035.1 Microcaldota archaeon | reverse complement strand
ACAAACCGGTTCATTCCAATTAATGGGTACATCATGTCCCCTACTGCCCCAACTACGCCTAAATCAAAATGGGAATTGAATACAAGGGCGGCTGCACCCGAAGCAGAAAGTTCTGCTCCCCCATCAATTCCAAAAAGGAGGGGGTTTGCCTGGAGTTTATCTATTCCTTCAGTTTGGTGGTGGTCTATTATTACTACATCATTGAGCTCGTTTACTCTTTTGTTTCCTCCGCCTAGATCTACAAAAATTATTTCTTTTTCCTTCTGGATTTGCTCAATTACTGAATCATCGAGCTTCTTGGCTGGGAAAGGGCGGAATTTTTTATTTTGTTTTTGGAATGCAGAAATTGTTATTGCCCCGCTCGAAATCCCGTCGCTGTCATAATGATGCACGATTAGTGGATCCTTGAAGGAGAGGGCTACTCTTTGTGCTTCCTTGCAGCGCTCTAGGAAGTCCAGTTGGTTTGAGGACAGTTCCATAAAAATCAAAAAAAAGGAAGGGATTTAATCCCCAACTCCCCCCATAGTAACCTTGAATACTGCTTCTCCTTCCGGAAGGCTGGGGCTGTCAATTAATCTTGCAATTCTCTTGCTTTCCCTGCTTTTTCTTAGGTAAATACGGTAGGTTGCTGCGTGCGCAAGCACATTCCCCCCAATTGGGGTGGTCGGGTCTCCAAAGAGGATAGCCGGGTTGTCCATCACCTGGTTGGTTATGTAGATTGCAACATTGAACTTATCAGCATATTTCTGCAGTGTGTGGACGTGCTTGTTTAATTTCTGCTGCCGTTCCCCGAGTGCTCCCCTGCCCAGGTAATCTGAGCGGAATTGGGAGGTAAGCGAATCTATGATTATTAAACGGATATTTTCCTTTTTTATCATATCTTCTGCTTTCTCAAGGAGCAGTATCTGGTGGTTGGAATTCTCTGCTTTTGCCACGAAAATATTTTTTAGGGCTTCCTGCGGGTCCATGCCTGCTGCTTCGGCAATCTGCACAATGCGCTCGGGCCTGAATGTGCTTTCAGTATCTATGAAAAGCACTTTGGAGGGAGTTCCGTCTCCATCTTGCAGTGCAAGCGGCCCGTTTACTGCGAGCTGGAAACCCACTTGGCTTTTACCTGACGAAAATTTCCCAAAGCATTCTGTTATGGATTGGGTTTCTACGCCCCCGCCGAGAAGCTCATCAAAATTTTTGGAGCCGGTTGGAATTCTTTTGATTGTTTTTCTTCGCTCGAGAATGTTGTCTGCAGTCTCAAAACCGGTTTCCATTGCATCCTTTGCTGCTTCAATTGATTTCTTTGCAGCTTCTACCCCGAATTCGCCTGCTTCGGCAAGCTCATGCGGGTTTGCTGCAGCAATCTGCTGCAAATCATCGTACCCTGCTTTCCTGAGCTTGTCGGATGTAACACCGCCAATTCCTGGAAGGTCTTCGAGCTCCTTTAGGAGCTCGTATTTTTTGTCCTTTTCACTCATTGAATGCACCCTGCTTGTCGTTCTTGAATACCAAAAGGGTGAGCCTGCCGATGTTAAGGACATAAAACTCGTTTCCATTCTTGCTGGTCTTTTTCCACATTCCCCCCACATTCTTTAGGGTGGAATTTCCTTCTTTATCCCTATCCGGCTGCATCACGCGAAAATCAGGGCGCTCGCCTGCTCCGCCACCAAATCCTTCAGTTTTAGATTGGGTTGCTGGTGCTGCTCCCGCTGATGGGGATTCCTCAATTTCCTCAAATTCTTCAAGTTTTTCTTCCATTTTTTTCACCTTCTGCACCTCAAAAGAGATGCTCAATTTAATCCGCACCCAAAAGAGTGCTCTGTTGTTATTGTGCAGCTGAGTTATTTTAAAAGAAACGGGAGGGTAGGTTTCCGGTGTTTCCGGTGAGGCCTCAGGAAGTAATAAATAGAATGAATTGGTAATATTACATGAACGGAAGGCATGCAGCTCACCGGGCACTCCGGAGGAAGTTCTGCCCACCAAAGGCAAAGGCTCCTTAAGGGGGCTCTCAAGCGGGAACAGAAACGCAACTCCTGCAGGCTTACAATGAGGCGACGAGATGCCTGTAAAGGAGATGAAACGGCTCGCTGGGGCCAGATGATGGTGCAAGCCATGTTTTGGCGCTTAGTATAATGCTGCATAGACGCTTCATGCGTTGACACAGAAGGCAGGCTATGCCTTCCGTTCCTTATTATACTTTTTTGTGGCTTTTTCTCAATTGAAATTGCTCCCACCAATAACAAGCTGGCAAGGTATCTGGATGAACTGGAAAAGATTGGGGAGTTGATACGCAAAAATGTCCGTGGGAACGCAGAACGCGCATATCTGTGGACGCCGGATATGGTAATCTGGACATATTGAAAGAAAGATAAATTTTTAAGTTATTCAATTCTAAAGGAAAGCTATGAAATTATTTATAGAAGCAGCTCTATCCGCGGTGATTGCACTGTTTGTGCTTAATTTCTTTGGAATATCATTGTATAGCTTAACTTCACTGGCCTCATTTTTCGTAATTCTTCTTGTGCTGGTAATGATCGAGGAAAAAACAAACATTTCCAGCAGGAGGGTGCTCAAGCAGATGCGGCTGGAGAGGCCAATTGTTTCAACTGTTATCTCATTTATGATACTTATCCTTCTTGCGCTTGTGTTCTCAGTGATACATGACCGGATAAGCATACTCATAACGCCGATAATCAACTCAAGTGTGGAACTGGGGCTGCTCGGGCTTGCGCTTGTGCTCGCTATATCTTACAGGGGGTTTTACCACATAATGTTTAAGGGAATAGACCTGGATACCGGGATAGACTTTGGGCTTAGGAAACGGCTTGAAAAAAAAGAAATGACTACCCGGGATGCGGATAATAAAAAGAGGCTGCACGAGAGAATTGCCAGGGAGAGGGCCAAAACCGGAAGCGGAAAAACAAGAAAAGTAGAGATACAGGAGACTGTTGAAGAGTAGCATGCTAGTGGAAAATAACTTCTACTTTTATTTCTGAGCCTAGGGAGGTTGGGAACTTTTTAGCCAGGTCGTGGGGGGAAATTAATTCCAGCACCCTTAAACCATGGTAGGAACGGTATGGAAATATTATTGCGCCTTCATATCCATTAATGTGGCAACCATACAGCTCCACCGGGCCAAAGCTCCTTCCACGGTATTTGAATCCTTTTATTACCATGGGCTTGTGTTCCCTTAGTGCAACCCTGGATTCCAGCTGTGATTCATCCAATTCAATGTTTAGGGTTCCAGGATAAGGAGTAAATCCTGCGCCTTCTTTTATGCCTTTTTTGTAC
>DAOUYQ010000153.1 GCA_030666035.1 Microcaldota archaeon | reverse complement strand
CTCCTTCTCCCTGCTCTTCAAGTGCAACAGCTGCATCATAAGTAGTTCCTAATGCTGCCATCGCATTTGCCTGTGCTCCCCGGAACTGCGCTTGGGTATTGGCATCGGCCACCATTGATTGTACGTATAATCCGAATCCGGCGGCTTCCGGAGTTATTTCCCCCGTCTGGGGATCAGCTGGAGTAGCAGCTACCAGGGCGGCCCCCAAAGCCGCAAGGTTTTCATTTTTGGCTACTGCTTCAGCTCCAAGTTCCTCAACAGCCTTGTGGTAAATTTCTGCCCCCATGCGCAAGTCCGAATCCGGAATGGGCGGTCCCCCTTGAGCCTGTGCATTAGCCTGTGTATTCAGGCTATTCGCCCATTCTCCAAATTTTTTCCCGTCAGTGAGCCTAGTGCCAGTATCTGTAGTAAGTGAATCTGCCTTAACAATTGCAGCAGCTGCATCAAGACCAGATACTTTCGGGTCCGGGCTGCTTACTATCATTCCTGCTTCATTGGCGGAAATGGGTTCGCCGACAGAAACCCCATAAATTTCATGTCCGGCTGCAGCCGCATCCTGCTGCGCATCATGAAGAACATTTCCTTCTTTCATCATTTCCTGCCCTGCAATCTGGGCAGACATTGCACCAAGCATTACTGCGGGGGCGACTACCCCGCCCCACTCATTCTCAACTTCTGCTGCAGTCATGGGCTTGCTCTCAACAACTGGAGCGGCTTCAGAGCCACCTGTGATTTTAGATTTTTCAGGGCTGACTGCACCAAGGTCGTTATAGCTCACAACATAAAGTGTTTCTCCATTTGGGCCCTTGAGGGGCTTTCCATCCGGGC
This sequence comes from Microcaldota archaeon, assembly GCA_030666035.1. GTDB lineage: Archaea > Micrarchaeota > Micrarchaeia > Anstonellales > Bilamarchaeaceae > CAIKOA01. Next base: position 2,016 of record DAOUYQ010000153.1, on the reverse strand, counting down.
CTTTAGCCTCAGTAACCTTGAAATCGGTTTCCGCAAGTAAAAGTGCCATCTCTTTCTGCAAAGCAGGTGCGTTTGCGGCTTTGAGCTTTCCTTCTACTCCGCGCAAAAGGCCTTTGAATTTTTCTCCGGTTCCATACACTACCCAACTTGTAAGGCCGCTTCCGCTCAAAAGTTTACCCAAAAATGCAGTTCCAAAAAGAGCACCAAATGCTTTCATGGAGCCTCCAAATGTTCCACCTCCTGTCATCTGGAGCATATCCATTGAGCCTCCTACATCCATTGATGCACGGGCCACGCCTGCACCTTCCTTTCCCCCTGCCGTCTCTCCTTTTTTGGAAGTGGCAGAAGAGGTTCCGGTTTTTGGTCCTGCATCTACTACTTTGGTAACGCGCCCTCCTTTGATTGCACGGCCCTGGGCACTGATTTTTTTCATTTTCTTCATGCTCTTTTTGGCGCCCTTTACCTTTGCGCCAAGGGTTCTTCCCTTGCTGCTTTTTCCTATTCCCTGGGCTGCACTTGCAACGTTGCTTATAATGGACTTGACATTCAAAACCAATCCACGAGCGCGCACTGCACGCTGGGGTGCGCGCTTAAAGCGCGGGGCATAGAATGAAAACATCTGGAAGGGATTTCTTCCGCTCATAAACATTGCAGCAGAAAGAAGCCCAAAAATAACAAGGATAGGAAGGCACAATTCAAATGAGAGTGCTGAGCCAATTAATTTGGGTTCGGGTGGAACGGTAAGCATATCAATAACCGGGTAAATATTGGTTGGGGTTCCTTCCACTTTTGCCTGGAGCTCCCAGCTAACAACTGAAGAATCACATGGGGAAACTGAATCATAGGTTTGGATTGCAGGGTTATCAAGGCAGACGGGAATCAGGCATTCTTCTCCGACATTTGAACAGCAGAAAGTGAATTTGAGCTTGCATCCAACATCCGGGCACTCTGAATAAGTAGAATAATCAAAAGTTGCAGTTCCGGTTTCATCAGTAAGAATCCTGCAGATGTGGCTCGCAGAGCCGTCGCTCGGGATAACTTCAACAAATACTGTTCCGTCTTCAACTAAATCCCTGGACTTGTCTGCCTGCTCAACTACTAAAGTAACACTTACAGTTTTTTCAGCAATATCCGGGTCCAAAAACATCATGGAAACTAGGGAGTCCTCTTCCGGGCAGCCCTCACAAAAATCTGAATAAAGCGTTTCTGCCATCCACCCTCCTATCTGGGTAGTGGTGAAAATTATAGGGGGAACACAGCAGCCTGCGGAGCACACTTCCAATGGGCCGCAGTCACTTGAGTCTTCGCAGGTTACAGCACAAACTGAGTACTCTTCCTCCTGGAATTCACAGCACCCAGAAACACAAACATGATTAATGCCACAGTCAGAGTCCAGTGCACACTCTTCACATTCAATATCTGTGCAGTAGCCGCCAATGCATTCCTGGCCTGGCGGGCAGTCGGAATCTTCTGCACATGGAATTAAGTCCTGGCAAAGCCCTGCTACACATTCCTGGCCTGGCGGGCAATCGCCATCATCCCCACAGAGAATAGGAATATCCTGGCAAATATTATCAATGCATTCCTGCCCGGGGGGGCAATCGGCATTTGTTTCGCAGGAAATCTCATCAATTGGAAAGCAGAATCCCCCAACACACTCAAAGCCTGGGGGACACACTGGATCCTCCCCACAAGAGCCATCAATACAGGTATCTCCAATGCAGATAAACCCTAGAGGGCAGGTATCCCCGGGCCCGCAGGAATCATCCGTGCAGATTCCGGCAACACATATTAGGCCTTCAGCACAGTCTTCGGTTGCTGCGCAGGAAGAGCCCGGGCCTCCTCCAGGAAGAATAACTTCCCCCTCTTCGCCTTCGGAGCCCCACATGCCGGCACCAAAAAAAAGAATTACAAAAATGATTATGATGATAAGGGCACCAATTCCAATGTTGTTTCGGTCCATACTAATCACGTTCTCATTAATATTATTTAAATTTATGGAGCTTCCATCATGTA
>DAOUYQ010000140.1 GCA_030666035.1 Microcaldota archaeon | reverse complement strand
AATCCAGAGAGACAGGCACGCACAAGTGCTCTGCACGCTAGGTATAATTGCCGGAACACTTGAAAAGATGGCAAAGGAAATCCGCAACCTCTCCCGCCCGGAGATGGGGGAGCTCTCAGAGCCCTTTGGAGCGAAGCAGGTAGGCTCCTCCACAATGCCGCACAAGCGAAACCCGCATAAATCCGAGCGAATCTGCTCCCTTGCAAGAATTGTGCGCGCAAATGTGCAGACCGCATTAGAAAATATCCCGCTTGAGCATGAGAGAGATTTGACCAATTCCGCAAATGAGCGCTTCATTTTCCCGGAAAGCTTCATAGTAACAGATTATATGGCAAAGCAGATGACTGCAATCTTAGAAGGGCTGCAATTCTACCCTGAAAACATAAAGCGCAACCTTGAACTGACAAAAGGCCTGGTAATGGCAGAGCGGGTGATGATGGCTTTGGTTGAGAAGGGAATGGGCAGGCAGGAAGCGCATGGATTGGTCCGCGACCTCGCACAAAAGGCATTCAGGGAGAAAAAGGGCCTAAAGGAAGTGCTCGAAGACTGCCCGGAAGGAAAGAAATTCTCAGAAAAAGAATTAGACGAATTGTTCGACCTGGCCACTTACCTGGGAATGGCAGATGAGATAGTCGACGGAGCACTTATATAACTGCCTGTTTATCTATCGTTAGGCGAGGCAAAAATGAGAAAATTCCAATTTAGCTATGATGGGGAGCATGACGATCTTTTTCTTTTCAGGAAAAATTCCAAATCTGAAGGGGGAGTAGAACTTGGCCCAGTGCTGCTTGATTTCAATTCCAAAGAAGGTTTAGTGGGTATCGAGCTGATGCACGTTAGCGAATTCCTTGCTTCATCCCTGAGGATTCCAAAGAAGGCAGTGAAGGAGATGCTTGATAATCTGGTCGAGTGCAGGGTTGAGCTTAATCTCTGGAGGAACCATATCACGACCATACAAGTGCTATTTCTGGCGAAAGATAAGAGGGAAGTCCTCTGGAGTATGTCGGTTCCGCAAGTCCAGAAACCAGTAATTAGTGAGATTCTCACAACTTAATTTCTCAGAAAAAGAATTAGACGACTTGTTCGATCTGGCTACTTACCTGGGAATGGCAGATGAAATTGTGGATTCTGCCCTCGAATAGAATCCCCTCTTTTTATTCAATATCTTTGTGAACTTCCCAACCTAAAGGGCCAGGTTTCCTGCTTCATTAAAGATGCTTGCGCCGTTTGCTGAAAGCGTAGAGGCCTCTTTTTCACAGGCTTGACTTCCCGCAGTTCCTGCGGTAGCTCTGAGTGAACTTCGTTCACTTCTCTTGCAATTAGACTTGCAAGATCTATTGAGTATATTCATCGCAGCATTGAGGTCGCGGTGCATCGATGCTCCACAGGCACAGGAGTGCCACCTTTCTGCAAGTGATTTCTTTTTTACTGAACCGCATTGACTACATTCTTGGGTAGTTCTGGCAGGGTTTACAAGCACTATTTCGCAACCAGCTTCTTCCGCTTTGTATGCAAGCATGCGTGCAAACTCTGCCCAGCTGCAATCCAGTATGGATTTGGCAAGGAATCCCCTAGACATCTTTTGGGTTTCAAAGTTTTCCATTGCCACCAAAGAATATGAATTGACCAACATGTGACTGCTCTTGTGCAAGAAATCTCTCCTGCTGTTTGCAACCTTTTCATGTGCGCGGGCCACCTTTAATTTTGCTTTCTTCCTGTTTCGGCTTCCTTTTCTTTTTTTGGACAGGGTTCTATGGGTTCGTTTCAGTTTATTTTCCGCTTTTCTGAAGTGCCTTGGATTTTCGATTATGCCACCATCGCTAAGGTAGGCGAAGTATGTAATTCCCAGGTCCATTCCCACTGAGGTTTTGGGGCATTGAATTGTGGGAGCCGTTACCTTTGTTTCCACTGCAAAGAGGGCATACCATTTTCCGGAAGGCATTCTCTTTATGCTGAGGGTTTTTATCTTGCCGTTTATTTCCCGGTGCTTTCTAATCTGTATTCTGCCTATTTTGGATAGGGCAAGCTTGTCTTCTAGTCTGAAGCCGAATTGGGGATAAGCAATAGATTTAATCCGTTCTGGGGGTCTGAATCTTGGGAACCCTGCTTTCAATCCTCTCCTCCTCAGTACGAATGTCCTTTTGATGGCTTTGTAGAGCCGATCTGCAGTGTTTTGGGCGGTTTGTGAATATAATTTCGTGCTTTTTCCTTTGGTAAGTTTTATGAGCGCGTATCTGGAGGGGAATTTTCCTGTTGTTTTGTGATATTCTTTTACATATTCCAATAGCGAATTCCACAGTTCTCCAGATTCCAATAGGCTTAATTGCAAGTTAGCTTCCTGTTTTCTTGAGGGACATATTCTGTACTTATATGTCCGTATTGTTTTCACATTTAGGATTTTAACGTTGAGTTTTATAAATAGTTTTAAAGTAGGTTTCCAGTGTACTCTCTCTCGTTCTATCATCCAGTATCTTTATAAACCTTAAATGAAATACCAAAGAAGGTGTTCTGCCAATGGCAAGCTTAACAACCAAGCAAATGATGTATGGCTCAATTGGCCTCGCGTTCCTGGGAGCAATTATGGCGATAAGCTCAAGCGCCAGCGGATGGCTCGGCCTAATCGGTGGAATCTTCGCAGGCCTGGGCGGATTTGGCGCAATCATATTCTTCAAGTATGGATACTTAGTTGTTCCATTAATTACACAAAAAGCCAGGATTGTAATGGTAACTGATACGGGCTATGAAATTCCCCCATCCCAGGATGTCATTACCAAAAAGGTCGGGAATGAATATTACGCATCTGCATTTCTTGCAATAAGGATTTTTGAATCTGCAACTGAGAGAAGCGACCAGCAGAATGTTGCATACAACCAGTTTTTTGAGCGCGCAATCTCAAACATGAGGTATGCAGTTAAAATCTGCTACCTGCTCTATGCAGAGGATGTCGCGGAAAAAAGAAGGATGATTGAAACCCGGAAAGCCGAAGCGCAGCTCAGGCTTGCAAGGGAAAGGGACAAAGGAGACCCCGATGTCCTTAGAATGGACAAATTCGAGAGGGAGATTGCAATGTGGGAAACCCAGCTCCAGCGCCTCATTAAAGGAGTGAGGCCCATGGGGGTCCTGGCTTATGCAATGACTTCTGCATCAGGAGTTTCCAAAGAAGCGGCAGTTGCCACTCTGCGTGCCCAGGTACGGGAAGTCAAAGTAATACTCCAGAATGCGCTTAATGTGCAGGTGGAGCAGTTGAGTGCTGAAGAGATGAAAAGATGC
>DAOUYQ010000168.1 GCA_030666035.1 Microcaldota archaeon | reverse complement strand
GATATGTGAGAATAATGTAATTTGTGGAAAAAGAGTTAACCTTTTAAGCTTTTGGTTCGGAATATTTTCGGAGTCGTAGTTTCTGGAGGTAGGATCCCTTAGGGACGTGGCCTTCGAAACGCTCGAAAACTCACCACCGCCGATAATGGTGGTATCTTTATATTTCAAGGAAATATACGTTTTTGACCTTTTCAAATGTCTTCTTATCATATAAGTAAAGGCCAAGATAAACATCAACCAGATGAACGCCTTTGGTTCCTTTGTTGGCAACCGAGCCAAATATGTTCAGGATCCGCCCATTTGCGTGCTTTATTGTCGCCTTATGTATCCCTTTCTCATTTCTTACGGCTACTTCCTTCCCAGTAAGGCGGACTCCAAGCTGCCTTAGCAAGCTTTCAATGAAATTTTTCGTTCCGTCCCCTCCGCGCACCACGTTGTAATCATTATCAACGATTATGTCCACGTGCCCGCGTGTTTTTTCAAGCCAGCGCTCGAGCCGTTGGGCTATCTTCGCAGGCAGGTAATATATGTACCAGTCTTTTTTCTGGCTTTTCTGGGGCTTTCTGTGCTGCACAATGTTTACATTTACTCTTGAGGCATTTTTCAATGCCTGGATAAGGGGCTTTTTCAGCTTGTCCCTGGTTTTCTTGGACAGTTTGCTCCAGTGGTACTTTCCCGCTACATTATTCTTGCTGAAGATTTTTTCAAATTCCTTGTACAATGCATCAATGTCTTTCTCCCTTCCGGAAATTATCCCTGTGTAAAGCAGTTGGTTTGAGGAGTCTATCGCGATGTACATAAGGAACTGCAGCATTCTCTCTGCAATTACATAAAAAGCTGCTCCCAGACCACCTTTCCGGTGTTTTTGGATTCGTTCTGAGCCTCAAGCCTCTTTCTGCATCCTCCGTACTCTGCCTATCAATTTCCAGTTGTGTGCTCTTTCTATGCTCTCATAAAGCTCATCTTTGGCTGTGTGGATGGGACATTGTAACCTAGAGGTTTGCGTGGCGGGCAAACATAGAGGCCAGCGCCACGTTCCCGCCATTCTTGCGGCAGAAGTTCGTAATTGCATAATGGCGCAGCGAATGCAGGCTGAGACAACGGTTTTGATTCCATGGAATAGAGTACTTCTGCAGTTTTGGGCCCAATGTCCCTGAGAGTTTGCAGGAGCTTGAGGGATTCGGATTTTTCCATGGAAGGGAGATGGGCAGAAAGGATTAAAAGGAAGAAGTGCAGTATTAATTCATGAGGTGGGTATTCGCGATTCTTGGAATCGTGCTTCTCTTTAGTGCAGGGTGCATTTCGGGCAGCCAGAGCACTGTGCACGCAACTTCAGCAGATGCAGAAGGCAGCTCAGAATATGAAACCGTGGTTGTGGAAGGCGTCAACCAGCAGGTGAACGTGAGCAGCAACAAAAGCCTGATACTTGTTGTTTCCGGCTCATACAATACTGTGTATGTGGATGAGGAAACCGAGCTCAGTGAAGTAATTATGTCTGGAAGCGGGAACCTTGTATACATGTCAAGCAACCATCACCCGAAGATGATGAGAAGCGGAATCCAGAATCTCATACTGAGATACAATTGAGCCTAACTCAATGAAAGCCGACAAGCGGAGGATTTCATTGGTGCAGAACACATGCTAGAAACCGGCAGAAGACCCAAACAGGAAAACCGTGCTTTTTGATTCTGAGAAAACCCCCCTTTCTTCTGCTGAACATAGCTCAACATTCGCTTTCTTCTCGTGAACAAAGTTCAAGGCCCAGTTTTTGCATTGGATACTCCAACAAGAACGAAACCCGACAAGCGGAGGGTTGAGAAGCAGAATACATGCTAGAGAACAGGCATAAAACAAGAAGGTAGCATAAGACGGTGTTTTTTGACAATTTTTGCACTAGCTTAACACTGTTATAAAAATTGATGCGGAGGGTTGAGGGCAGAACATATTGTAAGTTAGCAGCAGAAAACATAAAGACCCAAACAGGAAAACGGAGTTTTTTGGTTCCGCTTTTTGCTCCGAAGCAAAACGCCCGATAAAAAGCGATGGGAAGTTTTTAAACTTCTTCTGGGGAAAGGGATGCATGAGCGAGAAGAACCTTCCAATTTTCAGAAAAGACAGGATAAGTACTGGAATGCGTGCACTGGACATTATGCTTGAAGGCGGGTACAAATTTCCTGCAACAATTATGCTTATGGGGTCCACAGGTTCGGAAAAGCAATGCTTTGCGGCACATTTTGTGAATGAAGGGCTGGCTGAAGGAGATGTTGTAATCTATATCACCACTGACAAGGCTCCAAAAGAAATAGACAAAACTGCAGCCGGCTGGGACCTTCATTTCAAAGGGCCGGGAGAGATATTTTACATAGATTGTTATACTCAGGCAGGTGTGGAATCAGAAAGGAGGGCAAATGTCCTGAAAGTTGGTGGGCCAGGGGCGCTTAATGAAATCTCCCTGTATTTGAGTGAAATCTTAAGGGGGCATCAAGGGAAGCGCTTCCGGGTAGTTTTCCATACGCTTTCCACATTTGCACTCTATAATGAAAAGGGCTCGCTCT
>DAOUYQ010000141.1 GCA_030666035.1 Microcaldota archaeon | reverse complement strand
CTTTTCCCGGGAAATTGAGGAAGGGATGAAAGAGATGGGCTACGCCATTGACTGGAGGAGAAAATTTTATACTTTTGATTTGCATTTTAACAAGTTTATCCAGTGGCAGATGAAGAAGCTCAATGAGCTTGGGCTTATTACTAAAGGAAGCCACAGGCTTGCATGGTGTTCCTCCTGCGGGAATGTAGTAAGCTCGCATGATACTAAAGGGGATGTGGACCCGGAGATAGAGGAGGTTACTGCAATTAAGTTCAGGCTCCCCAATGGGGAATTCCTGGTAACCAGCACATATCGGCCGGAAACTATCTATGGAGTTACAAACATCTGGGTAAACCCTGAGTCTACTCTGGTAAAGGTCAAAATTGGAGAAGAAGTTGTTCTTTTTGGAAAAGAAGCCTGGGATTCCCTTGCGCTCCAGATTAAGGGGGAAGTAGTTGGAGAAATGCCTGGGGCGGAACTAATTGGGGCGGAAGTTGAAACTCCGCTTGGAAAGAAAGTGCCGGTTCTCTCTGCATCTTTTGTGGATCCCTCAGGGGGCACGGGGATTGTGATGAGTGTGCCTGCGCATGCGCCCTATGATTATATCGCTTTGAGGGATTTGGGGAAACTTGAGGAGCTTGCACCTGTTTCAGTAATAGAATTCAAAGGAAGCGCACCTGTTCCTGCGCAGGAAGTAATAGAACGGCTTGGTGCAAAGAACCAGGAGGATGGACTGGTGGAAATTGCCAACAAAGAACTCTACAAAAAGGAGGCGCATACGGGAAAAATGTGTATTGGGGAATTTACCGGAATGCCCGTGATGGAGGCGAAAGAAAGGATTTCAGAAAAGCTGGTTGCTGAAGGAAACGCCTTTAAAATTTATGTAATTGCAAATGGGCCGGTGTTTTGCCGCTGCGGGAGCCAGATTGTAGTAAACATGGTAAACGACCAGTGGTTCATTAATTATGGGAACCCGGAGTGGAAAACCAAGGCCAAAGAATGTTTAGCAGAGATGTTTTTGGTTCCTGAAAATACGCGCAAAGATTATCTTGCCACATTTGACTGGTTGAAGGAAAAGGCATGTACAAGATCTTCCGGGCTTGGCACACCTTTCCCATTTGATGAGTCTAAGATTGTAGAGCCGCTTTCGGATTCCACAATTTATATGGCGTATTATACAATTGCGCATAAGCTTTCTGAATTGAAGCCGGAAGAGCTGACCGAGGAATTGTTTGATTATGTTTTCCTTGGGAGGGGAGATGAGTCTGTGCATTCCAGGGCCAGGGAATTGCGCGAAACCTTTTTGTACTGGTATCCATTGGATGCGAGGCATTCCGGTGCGGATTTAGTGCGCAATCACCTTCCTTTCTTTGTGATGAACCATGCTGCAATTTTCCCTAAAGAAGAGTGGCCAAAGAGCATAATCGTAAACGGGTTTGTGTTGATGGAAGGAAAAAAGATGAGCAAATCCCTGGGAAATATTCTTCCATTGCGCAAAGCAATCAAAGAATATGGGGCGGATGTGATACGGTTTTCTGTGGTTGGAGGGGCAGAACTTGCCCAGGACACCAACTTTGAAACCAGCGTTGCGCATGGAGTGAAGGAGCGGGTTGAGTACCTGCTTTCCCTGCTTAAATTTGCAGATAAAACTGATGAGTCCCGGGCCGGGAAGTGGCTTCTTTCGCGCTTGAATCGGAAACTGAAGGAAGCGCCCTTGCTTTATACGAATATGCAGGTTAGGGAGCTTGGGCAGATGCTCTTCTATGAAATGGTGCAGGAATTGCAGTGGTACCTGAAGAGGGCTCCAACTCCTGGGCTAAAGCAATTCTTTGAGAAGTGGGCACTTTGCTTTTCACCGTTTATGCCGCATTTGGCTGAAAAGATTTGGAGTAAACTTGGGCATAAAGATTTTGCAGTAACCCAAAAATTCCCTGCTGCTGATGTTGCTTTAATTGATGATTCAATTGAGATGGGCGAAGAGCTTATTTCCGGGGTTTTGCATGATGTTGAGAAGATTTCTGAGCGCTTTGGGAAAAGGCCGGCTAAAGTTTATGTGTATGTGGCTGCTCCCTGGAAGCGCGGGGTTTATGCTGAGATGCGGGAAAAGAAGGATATGCGGGCAGGAATTGAATGGGCTAAGGCAAATGGGGCGGACATGGCTAAGGCATCAGGCTTTGCAAAAAGCTTAATGAAAAAAATGCATGCACTTGGCCCAATTTTGAGTGGGGAGCAGGAGCTTTCTGCAATTGCTGAAGCAGCGGATTTCCTGGCTAAAGAGATTGGTGCGGAAATAGTTGTGCGCAAGGAAGTTGGGGCGGAGCATAAGAAAGCAGGTGCAGCTTGGCCGGGGAAGCCTGCGCTTATTTTGGAATAGGGCGTATTTTTCTCCCTTTTGGGAGCATATTTTCTATTTCTCCTTCCCGATAGAAACCAATTCCTAGAACTGCCCCCATATGGGTTAAAATTACATAGCCTGTTTGCGCAGGAGTTTCTGTTTCCAAACCGTTCCCCTGGAAATACCTGAGTGCATCCTCCCTGCCCACTTCAATTGTATTTTTTGTTGCGGGATTTCCAAAGAGCTGGATGAAATTGGTCGTGGGTTTGGGAAATGCTCCCTTCATTCTGGAAGCGCGAATTCCTTTTGGGGTGCTTGTTTTGAATTCTTTTAATTCTGCATTCATTGCGCGGAGGGTTTTTTCCCCTTCAAACGCTACGTATCCTGGAAGAATAATCCCAAAGCGGCCTTTTAGGTATTCTTTGAATCTCGCCTCTTGCATTGGATTTGGATAGGTGCAGAAAAGATAAAAAGATGCACGGGTGAATTGGGTTTATGGCAGAGCTCAAAGAATTGCTAGGCGGCATTGCCGCATTAATTCTTGTTTTGCTTATAGTATGGGCTATTTGGAGCAGTCCTGCTGGAGAGGTTTTGGAAATGGAATGTACTTCTGGCCCGGCGCAGCCTGAGATAATTTTGCCTGCTCCGGAATATTCTGGCCTTGCGCTGGAGGAAGCGATAGCGGAGAGGAGGTCTGTACGGCACTATTCTGATGAAAAGGTTACACTCGGGGAACTTTCGGTGCTTCTCTGGGCAGGGCAGGGAATTACGAGTGATTGGGGAGGGAGAGCTGCTCCTTCAGCAGGGGCACTTTACCCGATTGAACTTTATGTGGTTCCGAATAAGGTTGAGGGGGTGGGTTGCGGGATTTACAAGTATGTTCCAGAGGGGCATAAGCTTGTGCTGGT
>DAOUYQ010000156.1 GCA_030666035.1 Microcaldota archaeon | reverse complement strand
GATTGCTGAAAGCTGGGGCGGATGTGGATGTTAAGGATGATGCTAATGGGGAGACTGCGCTGATGAAGGCTGCCTATCATAGGCATAAGGATGTTGCTGGGCTGCTTATTGATGAGGGGGCAGATGTGGATGTTAAGGCTAATGATGGGCGGACTGCACTGATGGGGGCTGCTGTTTATGGGCATAAGGAGATTGCCGGGCTACTTATTGATGAGGGGGCGGATGTGGATGCTAAGGCTAATGTTGGGCAAACTGCGCTGATGCTGGCTGTTCATGCTGGGCATAAGGAGATTGCCGGGCTGCTTATTGATGAGGGGGCGGATGTGAATGCTAAGGTTAATGTTGGGCAAACTGCGCTGATGTTGGCTGCTCGTAATGGGCACAAGGAGATTGCCGGGCTGCTTATTGATGAGGGGGCGGATGTGAATGCTAAGAGTAATGCTGGGCGGACTGCGCTGGATTATGCAATAGATGCTGGCAAAATTGAGGTTGCAGAACTGCTCAAGAGATACGGAGCAAAGGAAGGGACTGGAATTTAAACCCTCCTTTTTAAACATTATGCATACAAATAATGCCTTGCCGGTGACTTATTATGTATTATGAATTAAAGGCTGAGGATACTGTTAGGCTGCCTCCAAGCATGCTGGTAATGAAGCTCAATGATGCAATTACAAAGATACTCAGGGAAAAATACGAGAGGAGAATCTTCAAGGATATGGGCATTATTATTGCAGTGGAGGATGTGGATGTGGGCAAACAGGGGAGTGTAATTCCCGGAGACGGGGGCATTTACTATAAGGTGCAGTTTAATGCGCTCTGCTTCCTTCCGCACGTAAATGAAGTATTCACTGCACAGGTCAGGGAGATTGTTGAGTTTGGTGCGTTTGCATCAATTGGGCCACTGGATGGGCTTATACACATTTCCCAGATAGGAAATGAAAAATTCTTCTATGACAAAAAAATCAGGGCACTCACTACAAAAAGGGGGAGGGGCCTCAAAAAAGAGGATAATGTGCTGCTTAAGGTTTCTACAGTGAGCCTCAAGGGAACTACATCTGACACCAAAATCGGCCTTACAATGAGGAATGAGGGGCTGGGAGTCCAGAGATGGGAAAAGGAGCAGAAAGCTGAGAAAGCTGCTGCAAAGAAAAGGAAAAAGGAGGCTAAAAGATGAAAGCATGCAGGATGTGCAAGAAGATTGTTGAGGAAGGGGAAACCTGCCCTGCATGCGGCTCGGATGACTTAAGTGATCGGCACTCCGGGCTACTGATTGTGCTTGACCCGGAAAAATCTGAGATTGGAAAAATTTCGGATGTGAAATCTGCGGGAAGGTATGCAGTAAAAGTAAGATGAATCCCACTTGCCTTTTTATATCTTTGAGCAGGACTAATTTTTGGATAGTTAAATTTCTTTTTGATGGGGAAGCTGCAGTGCATGGAAATGGATCCAGTGCTTGGGCAGAACTAAAACCAGAAAAAAATAAGATTGAAAAAAAATATCCGGCATAAGAAAGGAATAAAATTAATCTTAATGCCATCATTTAATTCCTTTTTAGGAATAGCATAAGCAAAAATATTGGGCTTGGGCCGGTTTTTGGGAACAAGTTATTTAAATTCAATAGCGCAATAGTATATCTGCTATGGCAGACCAAAAATCGGGAAGCTTAAGCAAAATGGAAAAGGGGCTGCAACATGGGGAAAAAAAGAAGAGGAAGAGACAGGCTCATGACCTGCTGTTCATGTGGCCGTGCTGTGCCAAGGAACAAAGCAGTTGATTATGAAAGGCGAAGTTCTTTTACTACGGATTTCAGGGACCAGGAAAACGTTACTGCATTCTCAACTACTACTGAATACTATTGCATAAGCTGTGCAAAACACAGGAAGATTTTTGAAAAAAAGAAAAAACAGGCTGAGCGTGCCCGCGAGCGGAAACAAGGAGGTTTCTAGCGTGGAACCCGTTGAATTTGATGGAAAAAAATACAATGGGATACGGCAAAATATTGGAAACATGACGCTGATTGTTGTCCGTGCAAAGCGAGGGTATATCGCATGCAGCTACCTAAGCAAGGAAACTGCAGAAAAGGTTGGTGACATCGCGGCCTTTGTTTCCGGAGTAAAGGATTACTCAGAGTTTTTCAATGCGAAAATAAAAAAGACAACCAGCTGGGCAGACGACATGGGAATAAGGGAAGGAATGAGCGTAAGGAAAGCCCTGGAGCTCATGGACGCAGAAGACCTGGAGTAACTATTTTCTTTTTAGCAAAAAGAGTGAGCCTCCCAGTGCAAGCAATGCGAAAATTGAGCTGGTGCAAACAGGGGGCGGGCGCTCCGCATGCGCAAGGCAGCGTTCCCTTTCAAATCCAAAATCTTCATGGTCTATGTCTTCACAAATTTGCTTGGCCTCTTCCCCCTTCATTCTTGTTGCAACAGCATCTATGCAAAGCACATATTCACGGTAGAGCATCTTTGCATCGCTTTCATCCGGGGAAACGTATTTTATTTGTTCACAGCAGTTGGTTGCGTTGAAGATGTCGTTCTTTGCAACATATCCCAATGCGGCAGTATTCCAGCATGTAACATTTGCTTTGATTACTACGGCTTCATCAGTCAATAAAACATTCTCCCCCCAGGCAGTGTAGTGGAGGACCTCATCAGGGTTAATGTTCATGCAATCCTCTTCCGTTTTCATTTGCATGCATCCGCAAAGAAGCAAAATGCCAAGCAGGGCAAAAATAATTGCCCTGTTCATTTTCTCGCCTCGAACAACCAGGCAAATGCATCGCGCTTGAGTGCCTTTGCGCAGAGTTTTTTTGCAGATTTTGTTTTTAATG
>DAOUYQ010000036.1 GCA_030666035.1 Microcaldota archaeon | reverse complement strand
TCTGAAAGAATTCGGGCTGGGATGAGGCCGCCCCTGCTTATTGCTACTATCACATTGGGCTTGAATCCGGTTTCCTTGATCTGTTTGGAGATGGTGGATAGGGATTCTTCGGTTTTTTCCCAGGAAAACGAAAAATATTCCATGGTATCACATTCATATGAAAAGTTTTAAGAGGATGATAATTGCCGGATTTTTTTTGCAATTTCATTGCCTATCCTGAGCTGGGCTTCTTTTGTGGAAGCGCCAAGGTGCGGGGTCAGGAAAACATTATCCAGCTCAAGGAGCTTTCCAGTGTATGGCTCATGCGGGTATACATCCAAGGCAGCAGCGCGGAGCTTTCCACTTGTGCATGCATCATAGAGCGCATCTTCATCTATTATTGTGCCCCGGGCAGTATTTATGAGAATTGCGCCATCCTTCATCTGGGCAATCGTTTGGGAATTAATCATTTTTTCGGTTTCAGGTGTTGCTGGGACATGGAGGCTGATTATGTCTGCCCGCCCTAAGAGTTCTTCCAGAGGCTCAACATATTCTATAAAATCAAATTCGTGCCTTGGAGGGGGGTTGTGGCCAATTATTTTCATGCCAAGCTTGCGGGCTTTATCGCCTACAAGGCTGCCTATTCTTCCGCACCCAATTAGGCCAAGGGTTTTTCCTTTGATTTCTGTGCCTGCAAGTTGTTTTTTTTCCCATTTGCCTTCTTTCATTGAACAGTTGGCGTAGGGGATATTGCGCACTGCGGAGAGCATCATTGCAAGAGTAAGCTCTGCAACTGCATTGGTGGATGCGCCGGGGGTATTGGCAACTTCTATTGTGCGTTTTTTGCATTCTGCCTGGTCTATATTGTCCAGGCCTACTCCCGCGCGAATAACCAGTTTCAGGTTCTTTGCACAAGAGAGGAGCTCTGGGGTAACCTTGGTTGCGCTTCTTACTATGAGCACATCAGCATCCGCAATCGCACTTTCTATGGGTTCCGGCTTGTAAATAACTTCTGCCCCTGTCTCTTTTATCAAATCCAGGACAGGGGGGATAAGATTGTCTGCGATTAGTACTTTCATTTCATCACCTTATTTTATGATTCTTTGAAGGGTGTCCAGGCAAAGGTCCAGGTCTTCCTTGAGGAAGTTGCCCATGTGGGCAATTCTCAGGCCTTTTCCATTGAGTTCTCCTTTGCATCCGACAATTGTGATTTTGCGCTCAGTTAACATTTTCTTTTTTACTTCGTTTGCATTATCAGCGTAGAATGCTGTAAGTGAATGTGATTCAAAACCAGGCTCCGGGATTAGCTTCAGGCCCATTTCGGTTACCCTTTTCCGCACATATTCTGATGCTTTTTTGTGCTTCTCTGCCCAAGCAGGTATTCCGCCTTCCGCATCGATTAAGTTAAAGGATTTCTGGAGGGCCTGGAACAGGCTTATTGCAGGGGTGTTTGGGGTCTGCTGATTCTTGAGCCATCTTTTTCTGTGCTTTCTCAGGTCAGAGTAAACCGAGGGGATTTTGCCGCGGGACTCTATTTGCTCAACTGCATCTTTACTGAGGCCGATTATGCCAAGGCCCGGGGGGCAGCCCAGGGCTTTTTGGCTTGCGGCACCAAAAAAATCAACCTTGAATTCTTCCTGGTCATACGGCATTGCCGGCCATGCGGAAACTGAATCTATAATCGTGAGCATGCCTTTGCCTTTTGCATATTGGAATATTTCTTTTGCGTGGTTCATTACTCCGTAACCGGTTTCGTTATAGACCATGCCAAAAACCTGGGCATTGGAATTATCAAGCAGTTCTTTTGCGCGCTCAAGGTTCCAGCCTTTTCCTGCAGGAAGGGAGTGGTGCTCCACATTAGTATAAACTTCGCCGATCTCTATAAGGCGATTTCCGAATTCCCCATTGGAAAAACAAAGCATTTTTTCATCAGGAGTGCAGCAATTGAGGATATTTGTTTCATTTGCAAGGGTGCCTGAGCCGGTAAGCACGTATGCTTCTTTGGAATTCAGGTAATTTTTCAGGCGCGTGCCGATATCCCCATAGAGTTTGGTGAATGCCGCGCTCCTGTGCGTTATCATTGGCTTTGCCTGCGCGAGCAGGATTTCCTCGGGGACCCTTACCGGTCCGGGGCTAAGCAGGATGCTCATATTCATGCCTCAATTTTAGTTTTAGTATATTACTATTACGGGTTCGGGGTAACGGCGTACGTTGCCGGCATATACCCTGTGGCTCAGCATTTCCTCAAGCAGGGAGAATGCAGCTTCCTTGTCTTCAAGAAGCCAGCCAAGGCGCATATTCAGGCGGATTATGCGGTTTGGGATTATGTGCCTGGTGGATTTGGGCGGGAAGGGCCTTCCTGCAAGGGCTTCGTTTATTACTTCATCTTTTGTATATGCACGGCGGTAAATTACGTCCCTGCCCTTGGAAAGATGGTATTCGAGCCCATCATCCGCATGATATTGGAGGTCCAGGTCCATCATGTTTGAAACAATGTCCTTTTGCTTCTGCGTCATGGAAAGAACATCATAGGAATCTGGAGAGATGAGGGTACATTCTTTTTTTCCATCCTTGTTTTTCACAAGCATCAGCACTGCCTGCATAGAATCCACTGCAGCCATTCCGGCATCAAAGTCCACCTCTTCTACCTTTTCCCCCATCTTTTCAAATAGTTCAGTGGGAATTGGGAGCTCGGAAACCGGGAACCAAGTTCCAAGGAGATACTTGTCTTTATTGTAATCTATTGCCTGGACAACTACGTTGGGAATTTCAATATTCTTGAGGACCTGGAGGCGATGGTTGCCATCGAGGACTACGCCTGTCTTGCGGTCGATAATGAGGGGGTCAACAAGCTGGCCAAGGTTGAACATGGCTTCCTGAAGCCTCTTTAGGTTTCTGGGTATTATCTGCTCATGCTCATAGAGTGAAGAAAGCTCCCTGATTTCCAGCTTTGAGAGTATATCTTTTAGAAGCATAGAAATACCAATTTTGTTTGGGTTAAGAACGTTTAAAAGAGAATGGGTGGGCACCATAAAAAGCTATTTAAAAAGAAGTACTGGATAAATAGAAACCCTTTGAATTGAGATGGGCCCGTGGCGCAGCCTGGATAGCGCGACTGCCTCCTAAGTAGTAGGTCGGGGGTTCAAATCCCTCCGGGCCCGTTAATAGGCAAATCTGCATAACGGCTTGCAAATTAGGGATCTTTATGGGCATGATAGAACTTTCGGAAAAAATTGAGGGCGCTGTTGCGGAATGCCTGGAAGACAGAGTGGGAGTTGCATTTTCCGGAGGGCTGGATAGCGCTACGATTGCAAAGGTTGCGGCTAATTCCTGCAATGTGGAGCTGATTTGTGTGGGGGTGGAGGGGAGTGACGACTTAATTTATTCTAGGATTGTTGCACAACAGCTTGGGCTTGGGCTTAATGAGAAGGTGCTTAGCCGGGAAGAAGTTGTTGGTTATTACCATAAGGCGGGGGAGATTGTGAATGCGGGTTTTCTGAAAGTTGAGATACTGGCCCCGGTATATGCGATATGTGAGATGGCTAAGGGGATAGGGCTTGAAGCGGTGTTGTTTGGCTCGGGGGCAGAGGAACTATTTGTGGGTTATGAGCGGTATTATACTTACTGGAACGAGGGGAAAGATCTTGATGGGATTTTGAAGGAAGAATTTGAGACGCTCAAAAACAGGGATATTGGAATGATAAAAAAAGTTGCAAGGAAGCTTGGGGTGGAAGCAAGATTTCCATTTTACAACAAGGAAATTGCACAAGAGGTATTTGGGATTCCCCTTGCACTAAGGATGGAAGAGAGGGAACTGAAGAAGGGGCTCTTGAGGGAAGCCGCACATTTTTTGGGTGTTCCCGAGACTGCAGTAAAGAGAAAAAAGAAGGCACTCCAATATGGGAGTGGAGTGCACAAGATACTGCTTCAGGAAGTAGGAAACTCTATTCCTTTAGCGGAGGAAGCTCGTCCTCTATAGACTCCCCTCTTTCTTCACTTGAAATGATTGTTTTTTCCTCTTTCTTTTCTGTGGGGGCTGGTTGCTTGAGGGGGGAGGCTGCCGTGGGCTTTATATCTCTCTGCGTGTATTCTTGCTTTAGAAGTTTCTGGATTATTTTCTCCATTTCTACCTGAGCCTGGCCATAATCAACTATTCCGCTTTTATCCTCTATTGAAGCGAGCATGCGGTTTACGTCTGTATTTACCTTCACTACAAAATCAAGGTCACGGAGGATTGGGTCATTAAGCTCCAGGCTGAGGCGGTAAATACGGTCATACATCTTGCCTTTGAGGAATGCCTGCATTATGTATTGCTCGGGGGAAATTCCTGTTTCCCCGCATCTTCTTGAGAGAACGGGGGGGATGAACTCGATGTCCAGTTCCTTTTCGAGCTTGCCAAGGTCAAGCTTGGAGAAATCATACATCTCTGCTTCAGGGTTGCGGATGAATTTCGCTTCCAGCACACAATCATCTATTGTCAGGCCTCTCCTGTATTTGAAGACCTCTTCGAATTTGCGGGTCTCCGGGTCGGATTCAAATTCGTATCCAAGCACCCTGTAAACCCGGCCCTTCCTTCCAAAGCGGACTTTTTTAAGGAAAGAATAGCGGTCAGTTGCATACATGCTCGCGCCGGGAATTCCAAAGACCAATTCAAGGCGGTCCTGCACATCCCGCAGTGATTCTGCGTGCAGGTTGTAGAGGAGGAATACACCTGGCTGGGTATTGAGGAGATTGATTACACCCTGGACTGCAATCCGGGAGCGGATTTCGTTTATGATGAGGGCAGCATCTCCCATTCTTAGGAGGGCGTTGGCCATTGCAACCAGGTCAAGCTCTCCTGTGGGTGCACCTGTTTCTTCTACTATTCCTGCTTTTACTTTTGCAGCACCAATATGGAAACCTCTTTTGCGGAATGCCCGGACCGGGATTTCCTCGATGTCCTGGATTGGGATTATTCTTTTCTTGGTTCCTATTGCTGCTATTTTGGCGGAAGTAAAGGCTGTTTTGCCTACGCCCTTGAGGCCAAGGACTGCTTCACTGGAACCAAGGGTGGCCATCACATCATCATAGCCGCAGAAGAATGGGCTGAACGAGCGGAAATAGAGATATTGGGGGTAGGTGAAGGGCTCTTCCTGCATGATACGCAAAGCGCCCTGGAGCTCGCGGAAAGTTGCTGGGGGGCGCTGGAGGTGGCAACGCATTGAGTGGCGCTTTACAACCACATCCACTACTGGGTGGAGGTCATCGAATTTCTTGCCCTTTTCTGAAAGCACAATATTGCGGAAGGCACGCAGGAGCAGGTCGCGGTTATAGCGGTAAAGGGTGTGGCAGATTCCGAATTTGGCGTGCTCTATATAAAGGGGGGAATCCTCGCTGTCTATATAGATGTCGGTTACGTTGTTGCGGTCAAGGGCAAGATTCTCAATTGGATCTCCGAGGCCAACTACCCAGGAAGCTGCTTCCCTGCCCATTGCCATTGCCTTTTGGGGAGTTATGTCTATATTCTGCTTTATTGCTTCATCCATGAAATGCTGGCGGTATTCCCTGGTTTTGAGCTGGAAGAGGATGTCAAATCTTTCTGGCTGGAAAACTTCTTTCATCTGCTCGTCTATTGTGCGCTTGAGCATTTTTCCAAGGTCTTTTGGAAGTTGGTTTATGATTGGATTTTCCTGCACATAGAGATAGGCATCCGAGCCTGGAACTTCGTACATCTGCACTTTTATCCCAAACCCAAGATCATAGGATGCGTCCGGGGCATCAAGGGGCTTTGCATCCGGGGGCATATCCAATACAAGCGACTGGACAAAGTAGAGGGATTTGAGGCCTGTGAGGGAGAGGAAAGCTGAACGGATGTCTCCGGTTTCTTTTGTGAGCTTGTAGAGGGCAGTCTTTGTAAATCGCTTAAGGATTCCATTTATCCATGCTTTGAAGGTATGGTGGCCCTTCATAAAAATTGAGCGCTCTGGAACAGGCTCATTGTAGTCTTTGAGCTTGTTTGCTGCAATCAGGGGATTCATGAACATGTATTCATAGAATTCACGGATGAGGCGGCGCCTCTTTGCATAATTTTCATCCTGCTCAAGGCCATAGATATCCCTGCGCAAAAGAAGGGACTCCACTTGCTTTATTACAGAAGCATATTCTGTGAGGACCGCAGTCTTTTTCTCATCCAACTCAATCATTATTTCCTCTTCGTAGCGGAGGATCGTAATTGGATCATCAATTGTGGAGAGGTCCTTCAGGTGATAGTTGAGGAATTCTGCGGATGCAAATTCAAATGGGCATTTTGCCATGTCGAGGACTGCCCTTGTCCCCTCAAGAACTACATTGCACATATTGGGAACTTGTAGGAGGAAGTATAAAAAATTATCTAATCAATCTAATGCTTGGATGAGCGCGGAAGAAAGGATAAAGGAAATAACAGAGGAACTTGCAAATACAAAAAGGCATAAGGGGACTGAGCACCATATTGGGCTCCTCATGGCCCGGAGGGCAAAGCTTCAGCGCGAGCTTCTTGATAAAGCGTCTAAAAAAGGCGGGGGGAGCGGATATGATATTAAGAAGCAGGGGAATGCGACTGTCGTTATTTTGGGTTTTCCAAGTGTTGGGAAATCTACGCTTATTTCAAAAATTACTGATGCAAAAAGCAAGATTGCGGCATATGAGTTTACTACGCTGGAGTGTATTCCCGGGATAATGAAATATAAGGGGGCCAGCATTCAGGTTTTGGATATTCCCGGGATTATTGAGGGGGCGCAGGAAGGGAAGGGAAGAGGAAGGGAAGTGCTCTCGGTTGCAAGGAAGGCGGATTTGATTTTGGTTATGCTGAATGCGACTAAACAGGGGGAATATGAGGTTATGGAACGGGAATTAAGGGAAGTGGGGATACGGATGGGGAAGAAGCCCCCAAATGTGGATATTAAAAAGGAAGTGCGGGGGGGAGTGCATATAATTACTGCGCGAAAGCTCACAAGGATAAGCAGGCAGGAAATTATTGCAATCCTTAATGAATATGGGATTCACAATGCAACTGTTACCGTGAAAGAGAATATTGATGGGGACCAGTTAATTGATGTATTAGAGAAGAATAGGGTGTATGTGGAGGAAGTTGTGGTGGTGAACAAAACCGATTTGACAGGGGGGATTCAGAACGGTTTTCCCAAGGGAGCACTTCCAATTTGTGCAGAGCGGGGGGAGGGTTTGGAAGAATTGCGGGAGAAAATTTACAATGAATTGAAATTCATGCAGGTGCTCACTAAGACCCGGACAAAGGGAGTGGACAGGGAAGAGCCGATGATGATGAAAATCGGAGATACTGTTAGGAAATTTGTTTCCAAGCTTCCCCGTGATTATAAGAAGAATTTTAAGTATGCGCTTGTTTGGGGAAAGAGTGTAAAGTTCCCTGGGCAGAGAGTTGGGCTTGGGCATAAACTTATAGATGGGGACATTGTTTATGTGGTGAAAAAATAGAGTGGTGATTGAATGGTTACGAAAGAAGAAATTGAAGAAGTAATTGCCTGGTGCGAGGAAGTAAAGAAGAATAAGGGTGTTATGTATACTGTGGAGCGGAATGAGTTCAGGGACAAAATACGGTGGATGTCCAGATTTCCGCTAATTGAGA
Source organism: Microcaldota archaeon (assembly GCA_030666035.1). GTDB lineage: Archaea > Micrarchaeota > Micrarchaeia > Anstonellales > Bilamarchaeaceae > CAIKOA01. Next base: position 202 of record DAOUYQ010000036.1, on the reverse strand, counting down.
TTGACCGGCCTAAAGAGACTGCGGGCCAGAGGAATCTTGTGTATTATTCAACTATGGGGACTCTTTGGCAGTATATGAATAACACCTGGATGGAGATTATCCCTGATGTGGACCTTAGTATTGGAAAGGGGGGAAAGGAATGACAAAATTGATAACTGTTGAGCCTTGCTCAACAGAAGTAATCTGAGATTACTCAGATTTT
>DAOUYQ010000093.1 GCA_030666035.1 Microcaldota archaeon | reverse complement strand
GGGGACATTGCAAGCAAAATTGGCTTTATTTTAGCAAAGAAGATGAAGATGAGCCCGCCTCAGGCAGCAGAGGAGATTGCAAAAAACCTCAAGCCGCACGAGTGGGTAAAAAAAGTCGAGGTCTCGGGACCCTACCTGAATTTTTCTTTATCTGATGAGTTTTATGGGGAAGCGGTTAGGAAAATAATTGCTAATGGGGAACACTATGGGGAAGGCCACAACGGAAGAAGAGTAATTGTGGAGTCCCCCGCAGTAAACCCAAATAAACCCTGGCACATTGGGCACTTGAGGAATGCATTGCTTGGGGATTCGGTTGCCAATTTGCTGGAATTTGCAGGGGATAATGTGCAGAGGATGGATTATATTGATGACTTGGGGCTGCAGGTTGCACAGAGCCTCTGGGGTTATCTACATCTAAATGAGAAGGAAAGGCTACAACTATCGGGGGAGGAGCGGGAGGAACCTCAAACTGAGGAGGGGGTGTCCCCCTCTGCGGTTCGGATTGAAGAAAAGGCGGACCACTGGATTGGAAAGGAATACGTAAAAGTTGCTGAGCAAATGGACAAGGATCCTTTGGTAAAAAAATCCGCAGAAGGTGTGCTTAAGGAAATGGAAGTTGGGGGAAATGAAACTGCCAAAAAAGCAAGGGAGCTTGCGGAAACCTGCGTGCGCGCCCAATACGAAACTGCATTCAATTATGGGAACCATGAAGATGTATTAATTTGCGAGAGCAACATAATGAAGGATATTTTCCAGGAGGGAATGGAAAAATTAAAGAAAAGCGGGGCAGTTGTGCTGGAGAAGCATGGGAAGAATGAGGGCTGCTGGGTAGTAAAACTGGGGGGGAAGATGCGCGGGATGACTGAGCCGGACAAGATTCTAATTAGGAGCAACGGAACTGCAACATATACTGGAAAAGATGTGATATTCCAGCTTTGGAAGTTTGGAAAACTGAATGGGGACTTCGAATATTCAAGTTTCATTGACCAACCAACTGATGGGATTGCATACATTACAAGCGAGAAAGGAAAAAGAAAGGAGTTTGGGAAAGCTGATTTGGTTGTGAATGTGATTGGGGTAGAGCAGAAGTATCCCCAGGAAGTAATCAAGCATGTACTATATGAGCTTGGGTTTAGTAAAGAAGCAAAAAACTCTGTGCATCTCTCTTATGAGCATGCATGGCTTCCGGAAGCGAAATTCTCCGGGAGAGCTGGAACCTGGCTGGGGCACACTGCAGATGAGCTTGCAATAGAGGGGAAAAAGCGTGCGCTGGAAAAGGTAAAAAAGGAGCTCTCAGATGAAGAAAAAGAAACAATTGCAGAAGAAGTTGCAATTGGGGCAATAAGGTATGCGTTCCTGAAGATTGCACCTGAGAAGAAGATTATTTTCAAGTGGGATGAAGTTCTGAATTTGGAAGGGGATTCCGGGCCATACCTGCAATATGCATGTGTGCGTGCAAACAGGATCATGGAAAAAGCAGACTTTGAGCCTTCAATAAAAACTTATGAGTTCAACGAAAGCGAGAAAAAGCTTGTTCGGGAGCTGGCAAGGTTTCCGGAAGTTGCAGCAAAAGCTGCAGAGAAAATGCGGCCACATATTGTTTCGGATTACCTCTACCATCTCTCGAATGTATTTAGCAGGTTCTATACAGCAAACCCTGTATTGAAGGCGGAAGAAGAGGATAAAAGAAAGATGCGGCTCTCGATGGTTTCTGCATTCAGGAATGTGCTCTATACTGGTTTGGGATTGTTAGGGGTTCCTGTTCCTGAGAAAATGTGATGTGCAGAATATTTAGATATACTTGCCATGTATAATACATCCTGTGTTTAGCTTTTTACGTACTCCAGGGCTTCTTTCCAGTCCATTTCAAAGCCATGCTTGGAAAAGTATTTAACTATATTTTTTACATCCCGCTCCAGGTATTTCTCTGCATTGGGATGCGATAAAATAACGCCCTGGCCAAAATCAATTAAGTACGGCTTAGGGCCAACAAGAATGTTGTATTCGCTTAAATCCGCGTGCACTAAGCCCGCCCGATACATCCTGCGCATGTCCAGGAGAATGCTCTTGAGCTGGGACATGGATTCGGGGCCAAGCACATTCAGCCGGGTATAGGGAAGCCCCTCTTCCCCAAGAAATTCCATAATTATGATATTCTTTACCTGGAGAAGTGGCTTGGGCGCATGCACTTTTGCTTTTGCGCAAATTTCTAAATTCTTGAGTTCTTTTTGAGCAAATGCATAAACAAACTCCCGCTCACTGCGCCTAAATTTCTTAAAACGCGGATCCCCCTCAATATATTCCTTGCGGCGCATAAACTTGGTTGTTTCCATCTTGTAGATTTTTACTACGATGTATGAACCTGATGGCGTGGTTGCACGAAAAACATTTGCTTCTTTTCCTGTAGAAATCGGGTTCTCAACCGTAGCCAGGATTCCTTTTCCAAGTAATTTGGATAGTGCAAGCAGTGTTGAGCGGTCAAAAACCTCACTTTCCACCTTGAATCTTTCCTTGAGCAAAAAGTCATCGCGTGAAGGCCTTTTTCTTTTCGAAACCTTTCTAGCCATCTATCCAACCTTTAGATAGCCTTTGTCCTGGAGCCATCTCTTCTCATTTGGATGGTAGCGCCACACTACGTCCCCTTTCTTGTCCCCCTGGATTTCCCATGGCCTAATAGATACTGCATCTCCTTCCCGCACCCAGATTCTTCTCTTGAGCTTTCCTGGGATTCTGCCCATCCGCTCCTTTCCATCATTGCAAAGGACAGTCATGCGGCCGCCGCCCATTATTCCGGTAACAATTCCGAGCATTTCTCCGTGCCTGGGGAGCTTAACCCTCATTATTGGCTGCAATGTGCCTGGGGCAGGCTTCCTTTTGTATGGCTTCTTAAATCCTGTTTTCTTTTTCTTTGCGCCGCCTTTTTTTCTTCCTGCTGCCATTATTTCACCGCCGCCCGTGCACCGCACGCCTCACAAATAAGAACTTTGGAGCGGTGCCCGGAGTCTTCAATGTGCGTGTCCGGCTTTCCGCATTGAGTGCAAATCACATAGTTTTTTACGTAATCTGTGAATTTTTTGTTGATTAGTTCGGGCCTGAGTTTCCTGTGGAGGACAAGCCTTTCTCCCTCCACGGTTGCAGGAACTGCAAATTCAGCTGTGAAGAATTTTACAAGGTGCTCAGGCTTCCTCCGGATTTTTTGGAGAACGGAAAAAAAATTCTTTATAATTGTTTTATTTCCCTCTACAAATGCATCCAGAATAGGAATTTCAAAACGCTCCCCACTCCCGGATTGCTCTGGAAGCTCTTTGTATGCCTTGTCTAGCAGAGAATCATAATCCATCAGTTCACCATTTGCTATCTGAAGATATAGAGGGGGAAGCTTTATAAAATAAATTATTCGGTTCCCTCCTGCCAGCTATGCAGGTATTTCTCCTGTTCTTCTGTGAGTTTGTCGAATTTTACTCCAAGTGCAGCCAATTGGAGCCTGGAAATTTCATCATCTATTTCCGGCGGCAGGCTGATTACCTTTGCAGGAAGCTTTCCCTTATTTTTTACAAGGTATTCACACGCAAGGGACTGGCCTGCAAAGGAGGTTGCCATCACTTCGGATGGATGGCCTTCTGCTGCACCCAGGTTCACAAGCCTTCCGCCCGCACACAGGTAAAGGCGATTGTTTCCGAGCGTAAATTCTTCCAGGAATGGGCGCAGCTGCCTGTGCGCTTGTGCATTCTCGCGCAATGCAGAAACATTGATTTCCGCATCAAAGTGGCCGGAGTTTGCAAGAATTGCGCCGTCCTTCATTTCCTTCATGTGATGCAGGTCAATTACGTTTTTGTCTCCACTTACCGTTATGAAAACCTCTCCGATTTTTGCTGCTTCTGCAATGGGCATTACGCGGTACCCATCATAGAATGCCTGGAGGGCGCGGAACGGGTCAACTTCAGTAACTATCACATTTGAGCCAAGGCCCTTTGCCCTGAGTGCAACTCCTTTTCCGCAATCCCCATAGCCGCATACAACCAGCGTTTTTCCTGCAAAAAGGATATTTGAGGCGCGGAGGATTCCATCCAGGGTGGATTGCCCTGTTCCATAATAATTGTCCAGGAGGTGCTTGGTCTTGTTGTCGTTTACTGCAACTATTGGGTACTTGAGCATTCCATCTGATTCCATTGCGCGGAGGCGGATTACACCAGTTGTAGTTTCTTCGCACCCTCCAATCATTCCTTCAATTAGTTCAGTTTTTTTTGTGAGGATTATTGTTACCAGGTCCCCCCCATCATCAATTGTAAGGTTGGGTT
>DAOUYQ010000101.1 GCA_030666035.1 Microcaldota archaeon | reverse complement strand
CAGCTGCAAGTGCTTTTGCATTTGCTACAATCTGGGCTGCGTATTGCTTGAATTCAGGCTGCATTGCATTATGGAAGCAGACTGCCTTTGCAGCAATTACATTTTCCAGGGGGCCTCCCTGGGAGCCGGGGAAAACTCCTTTATTTATGGGCTTGCAGTGCTCTTCCTTTGCAAGGATTATTGCCCCTCTTGGGCCGCGGAGGCTCTTGTGCGTAGTGGTTGTAATTACGTCTGCGTATGGGCCTGCGGGCATGTGTGCGCCCCCTGCAATTAAACCGGCAATATGGGCAATATCACAGAGGAGGTAAGCACCGCACGCATCTGCAATTTCCCGGAACAAATCAAAGCGGACAACCCGTGGATATGCGGTGTATCCGCATACAATCATCTTTGGCTTTACTTCTTTGGCCTGCTCCATTATTGCATCATAATCAAGCATTTCGGTTTCCTTATCAACGCCATAGCTCACAACATTGTAGAGCTGCCCTGAGAAATTTACCGGGCTGCCATGGGTGAGGTGGCCTCCCTGGTCCAGCTTCAGGCCCATAAATGTATCGCCTTCTTTCATTAGGGCGCGGTAGGCTTCAAAATTGGCTGAAGAGCCGGAATGGGGCTGCACATTTGCACACGGCATTCCAAAGAGTTTCTTTGCCCGCTCTATTGCAAGGGTTTCAACCTGGTCCACAATTTCGTTTCCCGCATAGTATCTTTTTCCAGGGTACCCTTCAGAATACTTGTTTGTGAAAACAGAGCCTGTTGCTTCGAGCACTTCTTTTGGCGCATAATTCTCAGATGCAATTAAATCAAGTGTTTGCTTCTCCCGCTCAAGCTCCTTTTGCGCAAGCGAGAATACTTCTGGGTCTTTTTCTTTCAGAGACATAAAATCCTCCCGGAGATATTTCTTCCATTACCTATTTAAAGAATAAGCATCTAAGTTTCACGCATGCTCAACGAAACTCTTGCTCAGGCTTCGGAATACGTAACCCAATATGAAAATATGGTGCCCGGAGGGAACGTGGCCATTTCACTGATTTCGTTTGTGGTTCTCGCCATTGTATTCTACACGATAGTTATGGCGATAATCAGATCAGTGCGTATGCTGACAAGCAAAACGAAAACAACATTGGATGACCATTTGCTGCAAAACCTTAGGCGCCCCCTAAAATGGGTTTCAGTGTTGCTTGCGGCATATCTGTCTATCCTTATGTTTTACCCTGGCTTTGAGGTTGCAGGGCATGGAACAGATTCCATATTCTTAATACTCTTCCTTCTTGCAGGAACATATACTATTAATGGGATTTTTAGCGCATTCATGGGCTGGTATGCAGATGAAGTTGCTCCAAAAACAGACAGCAAATTTGATGATGAGATTTTCCCGCTTTTTAGGAAAATCGGGAGTGCGCTCATATACGTACTCGGTTTTACAATCATATTGGGGCAGCTTGGGGTTGAGATTTCCGCATTGATTGCTGTTTTGGGAGTTGGAAGCCTTGCAGTGGCACTTGCACTGCAGGACACCCTGGGCAATTTCTTTGCAGGAATACACCTGCTTGCAGACAGGCCGGTCCGTCCCGGGGACTACATCAAGATAGATGGAACGGATATTATTGGCACAATTGAGGAAATTGGGTGGAGGAGCACAAGAATCCGCACCTGGGACAATAATGTTGTGTATGTGCCAAACACAAAAATGTCTGCTAGCATACTGGTTAACTATTTCAACCCGGATGAAGAGATGGGCTATGCAATGAGCTTTGGGGTAAGCTATGATGATGATCCGGATAAAGTAATTAAGGCTCTGTGGGAAGCACTCAAGAGAACTGCAAAGGAGACGGGCAAGGTTGTGAAGGTGAACAAATCTACAATCCGTGCAAATGCATTCCTGGATAGTGCAGTTGAATATAAAGTGATTGTGAAGATTCCGGTGTATGGGGACCGCTTTGGGGTCCAGGGAGAACTGGTAAAGCAGATATTCTATGTGTTCAAGGAAAAGGGAATATCAATACCTTACCCGACCCGGACACTTTACATGCATGAAGCGGGCAAGGAAAAAGAGCCGCAGAAGCCTGCAAAAAGAAGGAAGCGCTAAGCTTTCCTTCTTTATTTTTTATTATTTTCTTAGTTGGAATTCTGGGAAGAAAAACTAAAAAGAAGAAGAATTAGTGGAGGGAAGATTATTCTTCTTCCGTTGCCTTCTTGAATATTTTTGCAATCTTCTTTTTGATTGTAGTGGGAATAGGCACAGCCATGTCCATAAACTCTACTGTCAGCTCATCCTTGTTCTCATCAATCTTGATTACCTTGGCCTTGTCTCCCTTGAACGCGCCACTTTTAATCTCTACAATGTCTCCAAGCTCGATTGTGAGTGCTGCGGGCTTCTCGGCTGTGACCATCTTTTCAACTTCTGAGAGCTCGATTGCCTGCTTGAGGATGCCCTTTACATGCCGGGTTTTCTGTGCAAGGTGAACTGCATCATTTTCAGTTGCAGCTTCCACGAACAGATATCCTTTCACGTTCTCAGGCACCAAAATTGAGTAAATTGCAAGTTTCTGGGCCTTTGCTTTCTTCTCCAGCATCTGGGATACTATTTTTTCCTGTCCGGTTGTTACCCTGAATATATAAATCACAATTCTCACCTATATAACGCTAAATATCAGATACATCAGCATTCCAACACAGCCCACAAAAATCATCCCAATTCCAGTGACTTTGAGTATCTCATCCAATTCTTTCTTGGTTGGCTTCCTTGCAATGTGGAGTATCCTTATGCAACGCAGGATGAATGTTTTTGAAATCATTTTTTCACCCGATTATATCCAAATCAATTTCCTCTAGGCCTTCGGGAACCCGTTCCTGTATTCCATACTTGGGGAACTTTACCCCCCCAAGGACTACAAGGACCTTGATTGAAGCTTTTTTAAGGTCTTCTTCAATTCTTGCACCCCAGATTATATGTGCGTTGGGATGGATTCTCTTGGCAGTTTCTGCAACTATGAGCTCTGCCTCCTTAAGGGTCATGTCCTCGCCCCCTATCACGTTGATAAGGGCGCGGTTGGCCCCCTGGATTTCTGAATCAAGAAGCGGGGAATTGAGCGCAGTTTCAATTGCAATTGTAGAGCGCTCTTCGCTTTTTGCATCTACAGAAGCTTCTCCAAGGCCGATTACTGCATAACCTGCATCCACAAGGATAGTCCTAAGGTCTGCAAAGTCCACATTCATCATTCCAGAGCAGGTAATGAGCTCTGCAATTCCTTTCACTGAGCCTGCAAGAACTTCATCGCAAACCTTGAATGCGGTGTTGAGCGGAAGGTCTGGGGCTATTGAGAGGAGCTTGTCATTCCGGATTACTATGAGTGTGTCGGTGTATTTTCTGAGCTTTTCTAGGCCCTGGAGCGCATTCTCCATCCTTATCCTGCCTTCAGAAGAGAATGGAAGGGTAACTACTGCAACAGTAAGTGCGCCAAGGTTCTTGGAAATCTCTGCGATGAGCGGGGCTGCCCCTGTTCCTGTTCCGCCTCCCAACCCACAAGTAATAAATACCATGCTTGCACCCGTAAGCACCTGCTTTATTTCTTCTGCGTTTTCTTTTGCGGCATTGAGGCCGATTTCCGGGTTGCTTCCTGCGCCCCTTCCACGGGTTAACTGCTTTCCAAGAAGCACTTTCTTGTTTGCCTTGACTGTAAGAAGGTGGTGTGCATCGGTATTCATGCCAATAAGCTGCATGTCACTCATGCCAAGATCAAAGAGCCTATCCAATGTATTTGAGCCGCTTCCGCCTACACCCACAACACACACTTTGGGCCTGCTCTCTTCTATAAATTTAAGGATTTCCTCATCATCGGTGGTAGAGACTTTGGTAAGTTCCCTGGCTAACTGATTAACGCTGGGGGGACGTGCAGGCTCCTGTTCTTCCTGCGGCGGAACTGCCGGTGTTTCCGGTACTGGCTGCTCATCTGGAACCGGAGCAGTATCCGGCTCAGGATCCTCCTGGTTTTCCTGCCGGAGAGAGGTTGAAAGTTCCTTTGCCATTTCTGTTTCATTACTCAACATAAACACCTCTAAGAGAAGTAAGTGCCTATTAAAATAT
>DAOUYQ010000007.1 GCA_030666035.1 Microcaldota archaeon | reverse complement strand
ACGCATCTTGTGGAGCAGCTGGATATTCCCAAAAAAGAGATGATCCAGAGGTATCTTCCCAAGGCAAAAAAGAGGGATATCCTGGATACGGAGAATCCGCTTACGATTGGGATGTACGCACTTCCCAGGGACTACCAGAACTTCAGAATTGATCTGCATGAGGATGTGAAGAAAGCTGCTGGAAACGTGAAAAAGGAGATGGAAGCGTGGGGGGAAATCTCTGGGAGAAGATATGGAAACGGGCTCTGGGAAGGCTACATGGCTGATGATGCAGAATATTTGTTTGTGGGGATGGGGAGCTTAATGGAGAATGCTGAGCTTTCTGTGGACAAGATGCGCAGGGAGGGCAAAAAAGTGGGGCTTGTGGCAATACGCTGCTTTAGGCCTTTCCCGAACGAAATTGTAGAAGTATTCAGGGGGAAGAAGGGGATTGCAGTATTTGAAAAAGCACTGAGCATGGGGGCAGATGCGCCTGTGTATGCTGAGCTTTCGGCTGCTGCAAAAGAGAGGGGAGTTGATGTTCCAATTTCTTCATTTATCGGGGGGCTTGGGGGCAAGGATGTAACTGTAAAGGATGTAGAAAAGATATTTGGGAAAATAGAAAATGGGCCAGTGAAAATGGTGTGGGGTGACTAAGATGGGTGAAGAAAGTAAATTCGAAAACAAGGAACTCTTCAAGAGCGGGCATACTGCCTGTGCAGGATGCGGGGCTGCATTGGGAATAAGGCACATTATGAAGGCTTTGGGAAAAGACACCATAATTGTAAATGCAACCGGGTGTGCAGAGATTTTCAGCAGCGCATATGATACCAGCGCGTGGGCTGTTCCGTATATCCACTGTGTATTTGAGAACTCTGCACCTGTGGCTGCAGGGGTTGTAGAGGCATTGAGAGCCCAGGGAAATGAGCATACGAAAGTGGTGGTTATTGCAGGGGACGGTGCGAGCTATGATATTGGCTTTGGGCACATGAGCGGGATGATGGAGAGGGGGCATGATGTGCTCTATATTTGCTATGACAATGAGGCGTACATGAATTGCCTTAGCGGCTCAACGCTTGTGCTGGCAGTTGAGGGAATGAAAAGGATAAGTACAGTGAAAAAAGGGGAAAAAGTATATGCGATTGATCTTAAGGCGCATAAATTAGTTCTAAAAAAATGCAGTGGGGTATTTGATAATGGAAGGAAAAGAACATTCAGGGTAGAAACACTGCACCATGAAATAGATGCAACCGGAAACCATCCTTTTTTGGTTGTAAAAAGGAATGGGAGGGGCAAAAAAGGGGAGCTAATCTGGAAAACGGTGGATGAGCTAAAAAAAGGGGATATGCTGGTAGTTTCCAAAAATATGGACAAGGGAAAATCAAGGAAGTTTGATTTTGTTCCTTCCAAATTGGGGGATTATAAGGTAAATAAGCTCAACAAGATAAAAATTCCAGCTAAATCCAACGCAACCTTAATGAAATATTTGGGAATATACCTTGGGGATGGATGGACCAGGGAGAAAAAGGCAGAAGTTGGCTTTGCACTTCCCAAAGGGAAGAAGGGGCGCAAAGAGATGCTGAGGCTGCACAAAAAACTCTTTGGGGGCAAAGTGAACGAGGATGAGCTGGAAGTGCGTGTTCCTTCTGTTAATCTTGCAAGGTTCATTGATTCTCTGGGCTTTGGAAAGGGCGCTAAGAAAAAAACGATACCTACATGGATTTTTGCCTTGCCAAAAAAAGAAAGGGAAGCATTTATTGAAGGAATGATGCTTGCAGACGGGTATAAATACGGGAAAAGCTGGAGGTATGTTTCTGCAAGCGAAGATATGCTGGTGCGGCTCAGGCTGCTTCTCCAGACACTTGGGTACAGAGCGGGAAAGATTCAATGGCAGGTACGCAAAAAAGGAACGATGTGCGTATACAGAAAACTCTTGAAGGATACAAAGTTTGGAGCTCTCTGTTTTAGCAAGAGGGGGAAATGGAATGCTGCAAAATACCCAAGCCAGTACAAGTACCAAAATTTCCTTATAGGAAATAAGTGGTTTGAAGCTGAAGGGGTAAAAAGCATAACAAAAGGAAAGATTGAACAGACATGGGATTTGCGGGTAGAAGGGGAGCATAATTTCATTGCAAATGGAATCATCGTCCATAACACCGGAATTCAAAGGAGCGGGGCGACTCCCTGGAAGGCAAGAACCACTACATCTCAAGTGGGAAGCAAAATAAGGGGAAAGATGCAGCATAAGAAGCCGATTAATGAGATTGTGGCTGCGCATAATATTCCTTATGTGGCTACTTCCACTGCTGCGCATTATGCGGATTTAATGCAAAAGGTGCAGAAAGCAAAAGCAATTAGGGGCCCGACTTTTGTGAATGTGCTTTGTACCTGTGTGCCTGGGTGGGGAACCGACCCTGCGCTGACTATAGCGTACATGAAGGATGCTGTGGATACGCATGTCTGGCCTTTGATGGAGATAGAAGAGGGGTTCATGAAATTAAACCTGAAGCCGGAAAAAAAGCCTGTGGAAACCTACCTAAAGGGGCAGAAACGCTTCAAGCATTTGAAGGAAGAGGACATTAAAGAGATTCAGGAGATGGTGGATGAGCGATGGGATGGCTGGGTCTGGAAGGAAAAGGTTGATCAGGAGAGAAAAGCTGCGCTTAAAAAATAGAATAAGGGAAAGAGAATTTCCCCAATTATTTTTCTTATCGCTATATTACTGCAATCTGAACCTTCTTGTTTATGTCCATGGACATTGGGAGGTCCAGGGTTCCCACTATATAATATTCAACCGGGTGGATTGCACCAAGCAGCCTTGCGGCCCCAAGGGCCAGGCCGGCTGCGCCTCCCAGGTGCTGCCCCACTTCTGATATTGGGGGTGCCTGGAGCTCAAACTCGTACTCTCCGCCGGAGTATTCCTGCTCCCCTCCAAGAACCTGCTTGAATTGGTAAATAACTACTTTCTTGGTTTTGCCGCTTCGCCCCTGGCGTTGCTCCCCAATTAGTTCAACTCGGAGCTCTTTGGCTTTTTTAGGGGCTTTCAATTCAAGCTTGAGCTTCCCTGAGAGCTTTCCTCCCGCAGTCACATCATGGGTATTCAATTCCAATTTGATTTTTCCTTCACCTATTCCAAATACCATTTTACGTTCACCAAAAAGGATATTGTGGGGGAACATAATTAAAGTTTGCTTATGGTGCCCCAGGCTAATGGGAAAACAAAACTATTTCTTTTATTTTTTCCAGAATCTCCTGCTCTTTTTCACTGAGGGATTCCTTTTTCTCTTCCCAGGCAAATATTTGCTTTTTGTGCATAGAAACATATGCATCTTCATTTTCAAATAGGTCTTTGTTTAGGGTAATTTGCGGAGAAGAGATTGCTACCTTTGCCCCTTTTTCTGCTTCATCGATTGATTTTCCTTCGGATTGGATGTTTTTTACTTCCCCCAGAACATCTCCTTTTTCGTTCATCAGCGAAGAGCCTTTGCGCAATTTTCCTTCTAAAACTTCTATTCCAAAAACTGCGGGCTTGCTTAAGCGGAAGAAATTCCCGCGGAGAACTTTTATTTTCGCGGGCCAGGGAAGCTCTGTTTCCAGTTCCTTTTTCTCGCGCTCTTTCTCTTCTTTTGCCCAGTCCTCATACTGTTCAACTAGTTTGTAGATTACGTTGCTCCAGATAAGTGGGACCTTGGAATTGTGGGATTCTGTGCGGGCCTCATCAAATACTTTTACGTTGAATCCAAAAAGAACTCCTTTGTATCTATTATGCTCCGCAACTGCGTGTGCAGCAAGCACGTCCTTTTTGGTTATTGGGCCGATTCCCGTATGCTTTATGGGAATATTGTGCTTGCAAAAGAGCTGGAGGATTGCCTCTGCGCTCCCTAATGAATCCGCCTTGAGGATTACACCGTCTTCTTCTGAATCCACAAGAACATTTTTGAGGTGTTTTTCCATTTCTTCTTTCTGCTCTTTAAAATTGGAGACTTCAGTAAATGGGGAGCCGGGAATTGTTCCCTCTAAATCCGGGGCAACTATCTTTACTCCGGCAGCTGCGACAACCTTGTCCAGATTCAGGTACTTTTCCTGGGGATTTTTCTGGGAAATGTTTGGCTCAAGGAGGGCACGGACCTTGCTTTTTTTTACCCCATCCTGGGTAAGGTAAACAATTTCTTCCCCGCGCTCAAGGGTGCCATCATATAAGATTACATCCAGGGTAGTTCCCATTCCCTTTTCCTCTTTTACTTCAATTACTGAACCTTTTGCAATCTCTCCGCTAATATGCAGGTTCTTCTCCAGGTATTTCTGGCTCATTCCGGAGAGAAGGAGGAGCAGTTCTGCCAGGCCTTCTCCGCTTTTTGCAGAAATCGGGACTATTGCAATTTGTTTTGTAAAGTCCTGCATCCGGTCAAAGCGCTCACAATCAAAGCCGTGCTCAGAGAGCTGGCCCATCATTGTATAGATTTTTCGATCAAGCAGTTGCTGGACATGTTCAGGTTGTTTGGAAAATGATTCTAAAAATGAAGAAGTTGGATGTTTTTTCCACCCATGGACAAGGTCAATTTTATTTGCTGCAACAATAAAGGGAGTTTTGCATTGCTTTAGGATTTTGATGCTCTCCAGGGTTTGGGGCTGAAATCCCTGAGTGAGGTCTACTACAAGAATTGCGATGTCTGCCAATGCCCCTCCGCGCTTACGCAGGCTGCTAAAAGCTTCGTGCCCGGGAGTATCAATAAAAAGCAGACCCGGAATTATCAGCTCTGTTTTCATTATGTGTTTTACCGGGGCAGAGATTCGCTCTATTGTGGAGGTTGGAAGGTAGCTTGCCCCAATCATCTGGGTAATTTTGCCTGCTTCTTTTGCTGCAACGACGCTGCCCCTAACCCGATCAAGAAGGCTAGTTTTCCCATGATCGACGTGACCTAGCATGCAGACTATCGGAGAGCGGATCAAAGACATGGGAAAAGGTATATTCAAATTAATTTAAAAAGATTGAGAAAAAATAGAATAAAAAAATATGGGGGACCGGCATTTGCTGCCGGATCCCTTGTTTGGCACTGCTTATTCTGGTTCACATGATAGAGCGAGGCTTTCGCCATTTCATAAATCTATGGTCCGAGTTATCATGGGAACGTTCAGAGTAGTTCTTCTTCTCATAAGTTCCGAGTCTCTCAGAAACTTTTTTCGCAAGTTTTTCGGCGTCCATTTGTACCACCCGAAAGAAGGTCAAAGGCGCCATATATAAATACTTGCTGTCCTGTGGCGGAGGACACCCTTTAATAAAACTTCTACATATATATAATGCTGTGGAAAGGGAAAAGGTAGCAAACTCACTGGGTTCTCTCGGCTTATCCAAGATGGAAGCAGAAGTGTACCTCCATGTTTCTTCAAACCCTGAAACTACGGCTGGGCAGGTGACAAAAGAGCTGCGCATTGCCCGCTCAAAAACCTATGAAGCATTGAACAAACTTTGTTCAATGGGATTGATAGCCAGGATAAGCAGGGAAGATGTGGGCAGGTACTATTCCTCAGGTTCGTCCATGTTAAAAGGAATGTACAAAAAGCAGACGGACAATGCTTCCGTGGTAGTAGAATACATCAAAAAACTTGATGTGATTGCGCCTTCTGTAATCAAGATAAGGGTGGTTGAGGGCACTAGCGACTATAAAAAGCTAAAGGAAGGTTTTCTCTCGGAAATGGTGGGGGATGAGGAAATACTAATAATCGGTTCTCCTGCCAAGATGGGGCGGGGGCTGGTAGAATATTTTGGGAAATTCCACCAAAAAAGAATAGCAAGGGGGACAAAACTTAGAATAATATACAATGCAGATGTAAGCAAGAAGAGGCTTGCGCGGGCTATGGAATGGAAGAACACAAAAATGCGCTGCCTTCCAAAAAACAATTCCCCTGCGTGGATTGAGATTTATGGGGACAGGGTACTTATCCCCCTTGCATCAGATAAATTGATTACGATTGCAATAACAGATAAGACAATCTCCACGAGCTTCAGGAATTATTTTGAGCTGTTGTGGGAGAGCACTAAAAAGCCAAAAAAAGAAAAGGCTAGTAAACAATCTCCTTGAGCTTCTTTTTCTTGAATGCCTCCTTGAGCTCTTCGGCAATTCTCATCCCGGTTGTATAATCTTTTCCATGGGTGTAAAACGAATATGGGCTTTCCAGGAGATTGGTGCCTGCAACTATTCTTGCAGAAATTTCAAAGGAGTAAATGTCAAGGTCTTCGGTGATTATTGTTTCTATGCAGAATGGCCCATGGATGCCTCCGAATAAATCCTTTGAGGTGTTGCACACGCCCCTCGCCATTTCCATGTATTGGGGAAGAAGGGATTCCCTGAGCACGAGGTTCTCGTTTCCCATTACTGTAAAGGAGATTGGGATATTTGCGCCTACTGAGAGCTGGCGGGCAATTTCATCTGCATTGGATTCCATTCTTCTGTCTATGCCCATCATTTCAACCCTTCCATATGAGGTTTGGTACCCTGCGTCGCCATCAAAAGAATGGAAATAATGAACATATGCGCGAATCCCTACGATGAATTCCTGGATCATTGTTTTTGCTTCTTCTCCTACTTTGGAATAATACTCATCAGGATTATGGACAACGAGATACCCTTTGCCGCCTTTTGCTCCTGGGAATTTCACTATGGCTGGGCCATTTATCTCTTTGGGCTTTAGGATTTTTGGGCATTTTAAGCCGGATTTCTTCATCCAGTTAAACATCTTGTCCCTATTGCGCTCATAGAGGAGAGAGCCCCTGTTTCCAAAAATTGGGAGGGCAATGGAATTAATCTGCTCCCCTGCATATTCTACCAGGGACCCATGGGGAATCAATATCGCTTGCTTTTCCAGAAGTTCATCAACAGGAAGGGCAGAATAATCATCAACCATGATAAACTCGTCGGGTTTTGCATATGGAAAGGATTCGTAAAGCTCCCGCGAGGCCTCGGTGCATATTCCAATGGTTTTTATGCCATAATGTTTTGCTCCGTTGAAAATCTGGAGTGCGGAATGTGAACAGATTGTGGCAATGCTAAAATCAGTGTAAGAATCTACAATTTGGTCAACTTTTTCTTTTGCAAACATAACTATATTAACATGAGAAAGGAATAAAAGGAATTGGGGTTTGGGGGGCACTAATCCTTGCGGAATTTTTTCATGCGCTCATGCACCGCATGTTTTGAGTCACCGTGTGAAATCCTCTTTGGGGGCTTCCTGAAAGCTATTAACCATGCGGCAATTGCAATAATTGCCACTCCTGCTAAAATGCCTAGTGCCAGGGCAACCGGGAAATCCTCCTCTTTTGCTTCCGGGGGCTCCGCGGGGGCAGCAGCAGCTTCTTCAGGCTCGAATGTTAGTTCGGGCTCAGGTATTTCAGTAGCATAATCAAGCTCGGGCCCGGGCAGTTCAGCAACATCTGGTTCAGGCTCCTCCGGGGCAATTATGTTTATTGCGCGCTGGGAGCTTATGTTGTTGTATTTTGCTTCGATTACGTAGGTGCCTTCTTCAGGGATGAAAAAGCCCAGTGTCCCATCTGCTTCTGTAGCCCCAACATATGTGGGGTTCAGGGCATCTGTATAATAGTATATTAATGTGCGTGGCAAAAGCTCTGCATTCTGGTCCCTTGTTTCAATTAGGATTGTGGAATTTGCCTCCGCTTCTGATGGGCCATCGAGAATTATTATTATTACGTATCTCTCTGCCTCAGTTTCAGGGGGCCGTTCCCCTAATGCATAGGAGCCTGTGAAATCTTCAATTTTAAAAGAAAGAACGCCTGGGGAAGATTCTTCCGGGATTGGCTCTTTGAGTGCCGTTCCTTCCAGGAGCACCTGGCTCCGGGAGGTACATTTTTCATCTGCCTGGAAAACTGCTGTTTCATTTTCAACATTCGGGTCTTCCAGCCATATTGTTACATCTTCAAGTATCAGGGAAGAATAATGCTCAGAGGTAACTGAAATGAAATCCGGCTCTATAATCACGTTTGTATCATTGAAATAATAGAAACGGGTTGTGGTAAATGGCTTGGGGGCTGCAAATTCCCTGAAATTTATGGAGCCCACCTGGCCCAATTCCCCAATAGCAAGGTTCACGAAAGTGAATGCATTGCTCTGGGTAGCAAAAAATAAAGGCTGCCCATAAATGGCATTGTTTTCAAATGAATTCATGGATTCGCGTATAAGAATTGCATATCCTGCATTATTATAGAAAGTATTTCCATCTATCGTGGCGGATGTGCCATAGAGGTCTATGGGCGTTACCAGGGTGTGGAACTCGCTGTTGGAAACTTTAGTGCCATCGCAAAGGCCCTCGGTATAAACCCCATATACTGAATTTGTAAACTCGCTGGAAGCAATTGTATATTCTGTGGTGGATGTAAGAAATACGCCATAGTCCCGGTTTGAGAAATAGCTGTTGTTTATTGTTCCCCGGAGCCAGCTGTCCAGCCGCACTGCAATATTATTGTTGGTGAAGCTGCACTCAAGCATATCCGCATCCCTTCCTTCGTGAAGGGAAACTCCTTCCTTGCAGGAATCTATTTTGAGCCCCTCCATCCGGATGTTGCCTACATTCTCTTCCGCATACACTCCATACTCAAAGAATCCGATGTTGCAGTTGGTTATATGGATATTCTTGGCGTCCTTTTTTACCAGGATTGCTGTTCCGGGGTAACCTCCCAGGATTGTGTGCCCATCACAGTCGATAGTTACGCTGTTTGCAGTAATTTTTATGCAACTGTCCTCCCCCCCATATTCAATATCCGTTGCCAGGATATAGGTGCCCATCTCATCAATAGAGATGCATTGGTCAAAGAGTTCTGTTGTTGCAAAAAGCATCCCAAATGCAAATAAAGCTAATAATATTCTTTTCATGCCCAACCACAAGGGGAAATCGGGGAGAAGGATTAAATTGCTTTGGGAGTTGGGAAAATAAAAAAGAAGGAGGGTTTTACCCCTCGATTTCAAAAACTCTAATCCTCAGGCTCAACCGGGCCAGGGCCAAGCGGAAGATCCGGGCAATCGGTTTCCCAGGGCCGGATGCACTCCTGCAATGATTCACACCATTCATAGCCGGCTGAAGCCTTGCATCCATGCTCATCAACATCCCCTCCGGGTTCGTCGCTTGGGATGCTCACGGTAGCAGCGTTGGAGCTCGGTCCTTCGTTTCCTGCAGTGTCCACCGCCTTTACAGTGTAGGCATATTCGTTTCCAGGGCTTACTGAATTATCCCTGTAGGTGGTGCTCCGCGTGGTGCCTATCTTGCTGAACAAACCAAGGGCCGTGTTGCTGCGGTAGATCTCATAATCATAGATTTCCCCGCTGGGCCGTGACCATGAGAGGTGCACAACATCGTTCCTGTCCACGTTTGCAGAAAGATCGTCAATTGGGCCGGGCGGGCTGGTATCCAGGTAGATTGTTGCATGCTTCTCGCTCTTCCCATAATCGTTCTTGCACTGGTAGTAGACAGTCTTCTTTCCCCCGCCTTCACTCAGGGTCCAGTCTTTGTGTGTTGTGTAGCGCTCATAACTGCTGTAGCTTCCTCCATCGTTCTTGAACCTGCAGGCATCTGCATTGTCTGCATGGAGGGTAAGCGTAACATCTCTGCTCGCAGTATGTGAATCCCCGCCATTTATCTCGATTCTCATGCTTGATGGGGGTACCGGCTCTTTTTTAGTATATTCAATGTCTGCTTCGGCTGAGTCAAGGTCGTTCCCATTGGAATCCTTGCAGTTGTAGTGGACGGTCTTGTCTCCTTCTTCTGAAGAAAGCGTCCAGCTCTTCCTGGTTGTGTAATCACTCCATCCGCTCCAGTCATCACCTTCATTCCTGTACCTGCACTTATCTGCTGCAAAGCAGTAAAGCCCAAGCTTTACGTTTCTTGTATTGGTCCAGTCATCCCCATTGTCTATTTCTATGGAGATTTTGGAACCGTGATGGGTGTCCAGGATTACTGTATCAGATGCGATTCCTGAAATCTGCCCATCTGCATTCTTGCACTCTGCATAAACTGTCTTGTCTCCGTCTCCGGAGCTGAGGGTCCAGTGCACTTCTTCCACATAAGGGACCCAGTTATTCCATACTTTATCTTCATTTGAGAACCTGCAGTGTTCTGCATTATCAGCCATTACATCCAGGGTTACGCTTCTTGTATCCACATAGCCTGCACCGCTTTCAATGTGCAGCTCTACGCTGGGCTGGTCTGCTACGCTGAAGCTCACAGATTGCTCATGGGTATTTACGCCATCGTTGCAGGTAATTGCCAGCGTATGTGAACCTGGGGTTGCCTGGATGGACATTGTGTCCTCCACTCCCTCATCCACATGGCCGAGTGCAATTGCCCCGCCATCAACTGTTCCGGAGCAGTGCAATACGCTATCCAGCGAATCGGTTACTGTGAACCTGAGTGTAAATGGGCTGCCGTAAGTTTCCCCATTTTGTGGAGAGCTTATTGTAATTTCCGGGTTTTCTGTGTCCAGGGTGATTGTTGCACTTACAGGTATTGCAACGTTTCCAACGGAATCCTTGCATTCGTAATATACATCCTTGATTCCTTCTCCGGAGGTGAGCTGCCAGCTCATGGAAGTTGTGTATGGCTGCCATTCGCTCCAGGTGCTCTTGTCATTTGAAACCCTGCATTGGGTTGCATCAGTTGCTGAGAGCGTAAGCGTAACCTGCTGCTCCCCTGTGTACTGGTTGCCCCCATTTATCTGAATGTTGAGGGTGGCAGGGGGATTAACGCTTGCAGTTGCGCTGGCCTGCTCAGTATTTGTATTTTCCTGGCCACTTGAGCTGACTGCGCGCACAGTGTAATAATAGACTGCTCCGCTGCTCACATCAATATTTTTGTAGCTTGTGCTTGTGATGAGCACAGGGTTAATCTTTTCCCCAAGAGCCCCTGCTTCCCTGCTCCGGTACAAATTATATCCTGTTGTATCGGTTTGCTGGGATGGGTTCCAGGTAACTTCAATTCCTCCTGCGACAGCGCTTGCGCTTATTCCTGTGGATTCTGTGCCGCCGCCTCCGCCTCCGGCACATCCAGCAAGGAGCACAAACGAAAGCAGTACAACTCCTAAGAATATTAATAGTGTATTTCGTTCTTGCATTCCCACACCTGCTGCTTACTAGAAGGGCAAATTATATATAGGTTTCTGGGTTTTGGGAAGGGAGTGGGAGATACCCGTTTATAAACAGATTTGTCCACACTTAATGCTATGCCTAAAATGATTTCACTTAATGTGGGGAATTTGCGTTCAATGAGAAGCATGGGGCTGGGCCCAAAAGAGCTTGCGGGATTTAAGCGGCTTACTGAGAATGGGGCAATTCCCCTTTGCAGGCTTGGAAAGAAAAGAATGGCGGGGGCAGTAAGAATTGTTCCTAATGGGCATAAATTGAAAAAACTTGTTTTGCCTGAAGAGGTATGGATAAATGCGCGTGAAATTAACAGGGCGGAAAACCGGAAGCTGGATGAGAAGGGAATTGAAGGCGGATGGATTGACGGGGAGAAACTGGCGGTTCAATCAATACGCATGCGGGAAGGCCGGGTGAGCCTTTCTGTGGATTCTATTAATTGGAGTGAAATACTTGCAACAAAAGAACTGGATTTTGAGGCGATTGCTGCATTCAGGGCATTCAAGCTTGAGTGCGCTTTGCATGTTCTGGGAATAGATGGGAAGCAGCAGGTTCTTTTTGTTGGGAGAAAGGGGGATAAGCTTGGGAATCCCCGGATGGGGGAAATTGGGCACCATGCGGAGCCAGAATCCACTCTTAAGCTTACGTTTGCAAGCGCTGGGGCAGTGGATGCAGGAAGCATGGAAGAAAAAATAAATCCATTTATGGTGTGGGAAAACAGTGCATTTGAAAGATTGGAGGGGGAAACCGGGCTGGGGCGAAGAGAGATTTTGCCGCTTGGGATTACGGTGGATCCAACCTATTCAAGAGGGGCGCTTGCAGTGGTTGGAAGAATATGCACTGGGAAGAGCCTGAAGGACTTGGAGAAATCAAAGGCAGCGGCTGGGGATAGCTGGAAAATTGAGAAGTTTGAGGCTGTTCCACTGGAGATAGAAGCGATGGCAAAATATTTCCGTGAGAATTTGGGGGAGATGGTTCCCGGGTTTGTTGCTGGGCTTGTTATGTTTGGGCATGAGCTTTTTGGGGATATGTTTCTTAAGGCAGCGGATAAATAGGGGCGGTTTTGGGCAAACAAAAGAAGGGTAAGCTGAAGGTTTCAGGTGAGAAAGCTACTTATATTCAGCTACTGAATATTCAGTAAGTGAATATTTATAAGGATTTACTTTTTTTGGATTTGGGTAAAGTTGCGGAGTTTTAACGTGGCCGTTATGCAGCAGCCCACTTATTTATAAACATTACTAAACACTGAGTATAACTTATGCGGCACTGCAGAAAAGGGAGAATGACCTGGAATCAAGGCAATGCCAATGTTAGAATGCGTGGCCTACAAATTAGAAAATTTGAATTTGGAAAGAGGATAGGCTCC
>DAOUYQ010000137.1 GCA_030666035.1 Microcaldota archaeon | reverse complement strand
AATAAAAAGTGAATTTATTTAAGAGAAAAGCAAAAGTAAAAAAAACTCTTAAAAAAATCATATCAATTCAAGCATCATATCCAGAGGGATCAAAAGATTATGTTATGATTGAATCTATGCTAACTGGGATTCCAGTTAATGTTGCGATACCAGGAATAACTAATTCATACAGAACCTATGAAAGTCAAGTAGCTGAAACATATAGGAAATATAATTCTTTTGCGGATTTTGGCAGTCAACAGGTTAGAACAATTGTGGATTTACGATTAGCTTTTATTGGAGGTGAAGGAATTTCAATTAGTTGTCAGGATGAGGAAACTTCCAATTGGATTGAAACTTTTTTAAGAAAAAATGAATTAAATGGAACTAATTTTGTTAATGCCATAAAGGGAGGAGAAATGTCGGGTCAATCCTTGTTTCTTTTGAAAGAAGGAATATGGAAAGATAAGCAAAAATAGGATTTTCAAGAAAGGATAACATCTATTTGCCCCGCAGTTTCTTTAGTATTCTTTTTGCAGCTTCAACCGTGTATTCTTTTTCTTCCCCAAGCTTTTTGGAAACCGCATCAACCTCATCCCCCTTTGCACCTGCAAGCACTGCCAGGTTGGATGCATGTAGCTTCATGTGCCCCTTTTGGATTCCTTCTGTGCCCAGGGCCCTCAGCGCTGCAAAATTCTGTGCAAGCCCAACAGCAGCCATCACCATAGAAAGCTCCTGCGCACTTTTCACATCTAAAATCTTCAGGGCAATCTTTGCAATTGGGTTAGTTTTTATGGAGCCCCCAACGGTTCCAACTGCCAAGGGAAGCTCTATTTCCCCAACCAGGTCCCCATCTTCATTTTTATAGAACTTGTTTAGGGGTTTGTATCCATCCATTGCTGCAAATGCATGGATTCCTGCTTCTACTGCCCTCCAGTCGTTTCCGGTTGCGAGTGCAACCGCATCAACCCCGTTTAGTATGCCTTTATTGTGGGTTGCACACCTGTAAATATCATGCAGGGCAAGCTCATACCCATCAAGTATCCCCTCAATTGCATCTTCCCCGATTCTCTCTTTTTTCCAGATGCATTTTGCACGCGCTTTTCTTCTTGTTGCCAAATTGGAGATTATCCTCAGCCTTATTTTCCCCCCAATTTTTTCTGCAAGAAGGGGCGCGATTCCTTCGAGCATTGTATTAATCGTATTGGCGCCCATGGCATCCCGGACATCAACTAGAAACACGGTATTGAGCATTTTCCCCCGCTTGGTATCAAGGAGGGAGGCCTCGGCTTTTCTAAAGCCCCCGCCATAGCGCTCCATTCCCAAGCAGAGCTCTTTTGCCACCTTTTCAATCTCTTCTTTATTCTCTTCAAATTTTATAAGCGCATCTTCAGGCACACCCACAAGCTGAACCTGCCCGCTCATTACAGGCTCATCCGCATCAGCGCTGAAGCCTCCGCTTTGTGCAGCGAGCTTTGCGGCTTTTGCAGCCCCCGCCACTACAGAAGGCTCCTCTATGCACATGGGCACAACGTATTCTTTTTTGTTGATTACAAAACCGGGTGCAACACCCAGGGGAATATGGTTAACCCCAATTAGGTTTTCGATCATGTGGTCTGCAGTTTCCAAATCCAGCGCCCCAGAATTCAGAAGCGTTTTTGCTTCTTCCTCTGTGAGGCCGCGCTCGGCCTTGAGTATCTCTATGCGTTCCGGAATGGTTTTTTTGTAGAAGCCTGAGAATGCGCCCATAAGCACATTTTTGCCCGAAAACCTTTATTATGTTAAGCATATAATTGGATTATGGCATTTCGCGCAAACACCGTGTTTTTATTTGGGATTTTTGCCATTTTCGGTTTAGCTTTTGCAGCAAGCTGCACAGAGCAGGCATACCTGGATTCATGTGCTGAGTGCAGCTTCAATGATTATGGAATGATGGATGAGGAGTGCAGAAGGAACCATGAATACAGTGGAAGAGCCTGCCTGATCATGAAGAGCCCCAAAATAGGTTACTATTATGTTGACCCGAATAAATGTGAGGGCCTCTCTACATGCTTAGATGGTTTCAATTCGTGCAAAGCTACCTATGGGACAGGCACCGATGAAGGAGATTGCCAGTCCAGCCAGATGCAGCAGTGCTTCAGGGAAGCAGATTCCTGCATATACTATGAATTATATAAATGCAATAAAGAATCCGGCCCATGCGTGGTGATTTTTGCAATTGCAGGAGTTTTGGCGTTTGCCCTGTTTGCCAGGCGTAACTAGATTGAGAAGTCATTTTTCAAGTGAGTCAAGTGCCCTTTCTATGTTTCCAAAGGCTTCCTCAATTTCCTTCATGTAAACTTTCTTCACAGATTCCCGGAGCCGCCCATTATCCTTAGAAATGAAATATTGTCCCTTCTCACGCTGGATGAGCCCTATTTTTGCAAATCTTTGCAAATGATAATACACAGTTTTCTCAGAAACAGGTTCCTTGCGCTTCCTTTGCACTTTTTCGTAAATTTCTTTTGTAGTTGGCTTCTTCCCTTGCGCAAACTCCTTCAAGAGCACATCCAAAACATCAATTACGATTGTGCGCGTTTCCTTGGGCGAGATTAGCCCCAGTGAGAGTGCAATCCAGCGAACCAGGGATTTGCGGGTAAGCCGCACTTCGTCTGTGAGCGCCATGTTGCGCACTACAATTTCACGTTTGATTAATTCGGCTTCAGGAATCATTGAGAGTTCTTTCAAGCGCAACAATTAAATTCTTTGGTCGTGCCATATTTTATGGGTGGTGAAATGAAAGTTAACTTAAGCACTTATCCTGAATCAATAGTGGCATACCCAGGCAAATCAATCGAGCTAATCATAGAAGTTGAATCTTCCAGGGAAAACCCGACCTGGATGGAAGCAGAAATCACGCTGGAAGCAGGATTAAGCCTGAAAGAGCACGGCAGCGTAAGCGCCGGAAGGTTCCGTGTGGGAATCTGCGAAGGAAGGAGCACATGCTCCAAAGCAGCCAAAATTTATGCGGCCCACAATGTCCGCTCCCACCTCTACAAATGCCATGTTTCTGTTTTTGCCTTTAACAAGAAGGGAGACCCGGCCGGGCGCGTGGATGAGCACACACTAATCAAATGCAGTTCTAAATAATGTGAAAAATTGCGGCAGCTGCAGAAAACAAAGAAACCAGCGTAAACCGGTTATAAAAATTGATTAGCGGGAGATGGATTTGAACCATCGACCTCCGGGTTATGAGCCCGGCGGGAACTCCAGACTCCCCTATCCCGCTGTTTAACTTGTTAAGGAGTTGGTACTGTTAACGTTCATTTGTATTTATAAATATGCCCTAGTGATGCGC
>DAOUYQ010000107.1 GCA_030666035.1 Microcaldota archaeon | reverse complement strand
AGAACTGGGCAATGTTTGTTTTCTTTCCAAGCTTAAGATTATGCGCGGCCAGAACATCTTCAAGTACAGGTTTTTGGAGTGGGGGCATTGCCTTCGCTTCAACCTTTTTTGCATCTTTGAATCCGCTTTCTTCTCCAGATGCTGCTGCAGATTCTGGAACTTCTGTTTCAATAAGGGCTGCCGGAGTTTTTGCAATCTCCTTTTGTGCCCTCTGCTCTGCAGATTCCTGAGCCACTCCTGCGAAGTGTGTCCCAACAACGCCAATGGTTACGGCTGCTGCAACTGTAACAGCCCCAGCTGCCACATACTTCACTTTTCTTGGAATTCTTCCAATTGCTTCTGAGATTGTTGGCCTGTCCTTTAACCATCTTCCAGTTTTGTTATACCAGCAATTGTATTCCTTTTTTGCTTCATCATATTCATCCCATTGGGCCTTGTTTATTTCATGCACTCCAGTTGTTTCGGTCAGAGCACGGTGTGCACTTACTTCTGGCTCTGCTGGTGTTTGCTGCCTTCCTCCTTTTCTTGCAAACCCATATACAAAAATAGCATGGACTGCCATTCCTGGCCTGGTTGCCCAGAATCTCCCCCGTTTTTCGGGCTCGGGTATAATTGAATCTGTAAGGTCTGGCAGTTCGTCAATATCTTCTCCGTCCACATCTTTAAGTTCTAGGACCTCCAGTTGTTCTTCTCTGGCACCCACCGCTTCTCCTACTGTTTCCGGTGCGGGCGTCGGTTCCAAATCCTTTTCTTGCATAGCTGCCGCAGCACTGTATGTAATTCTGCCCAATCTTTCTTCGACTCCGGCTCCCAGCCTTATAGATTCCCTTTTGACAGTTTCTCTGCTCACACGTGCAGGGTGCAGACTTCCAGATTCTCTTGCAGGGGGCACAATTGGTTTGGGCTCAGGCGGAGCTTCAGTTTCCCGTGTTCCAAGGTCTTTTTGAGCAGCCGCCCGTGCCTGCATGCGGCCGAGCATAGTTGTTTCCAGGCTGCCTACCCTCTCAGTAAGGGCATTTCTCTCTCTCGCAAGGGCCTTGTTCTGGTTAATAATGAGCTCATTCTGCTTCCTGAGCTCGGCAAGTTCATTAATAAGTTGTTTTGTTGATTCCGCCTGCTCTGCGATAAGAACAGTTCTTTTCCTATCAAGTGTTTCCAGCCTGTAATTTTTCTCCTCAAGCATGGCAGATTCATCATCAACGCGATCCAGGGTCTTCTGCATGCGCCCTACCCTTGCATTATGATTTGTTTTCATGTTCTCCACGGTTTCTAGGATTTCTCCCACCCTGCGGAGAGCATCATCTCTCAGCGCCAACATGGGACCCTCTTCCTCCGGCACCTCGCTTTTTTCAACACTGGGCGCAGTAACTCCCTCTGCTTTTATGGAGCTTTTTTCCACCGGCACCCAGCTCTGAAGCCAGCCATCAAATTCTATCTTTTCCAGCTCTCCAACTCTTGAATACTCCCTGCCAGTAAGCAGGTCCAACCTTACTACCATGTCCTCTTCTGCAACATCTGTTCCATCCACAGCTGCACTATTTCCTATAAGGCGGTAAAATTCAGCTGCAGCCTCAGGAAGCTCCCCAAGGTTGCGCTCCATTGCCTGGTTATAT
Source organism: Microcaldota archaeon (assembly GCA_030666035.1). Taxonomy (GTDB): domain Archaea; phylum Micrarchaeota; class Micrarchaeia; order Anstonellales; family Bilamarchaeaceae; genus CAIKOA01. Next base: position 2,265 of record DAOUYQ010000107.1, on the reverse strand, counting down.
GGAGTGAAGCTGGACAGGTTCAGTTCACGGTAAGCCCCAGCTGCCCTTTCATAATGGATTTCTTTTTCACTGCGCCAGATTTCAAAATCATAAAATTTTGCATTATCCCTGGCAATGCTTTTGAATCCCCGGATAAGTGAGAATTTTGCGGAAGTGTAATCGCTATTGTCTCCAGTTTCCCTGCGTTTGGCCAGAAGCTCAACTGCTTCCTCAACAACATCCATTGTTTTTTTTGCATTGCCAAACCATTCCTTTTTGTCCCTATCCAATGTTTCAGAAATAAGCGCATGCACATTTGTAAAAGGCAGGTACTTCATGTTCCGTTTCTCTCTTGCCTTGAGATTACCTTCTTTATTCTTTTCGTCTTTCTCCCCATCCTTGACGGTGCCCCCCCCTCTTATTGGAAGCATTGTAGGCGTGGGAGGTATGGTGTCAGTGCGGGCATCACCTTCCTCATCTGTCTTAGGCCCAGGGATGCCTGCACCTACCGGACGTACCAACAGCTTGAATGGCCCCCTTCCCCCCCTGAAATCCATCGTGCTTTTCGCCCCTGGGGTGGTGTTATCACTTAGTTGCCTCCCGAGTGGTTTTTGAGTAGTATCTGTCATGGGGTATATTCATCCACAGAAAACCTTTTAAATGTTATACTTTCTTCCACATATTAACACAACTCTAAAAAATATGCCAAAATTCGCACTAAACCTGCCTTTTCCGGCTGATTTCCCCCTCTTTGTAAATAATCGTATCCTTTTTTCCATCTTTTGCAAGAAGCAGCATTATAGTCTGGGCATCCACACTTAGCGAAAGCAATGTCCCATTTGAAGTGCGGGTACTGATTGTATGTGTGGCATCATCAATGCTCAGGGAGAAATCCGCATTTTCCAGATTGCCAAGCGCCCGCTCAAAGTCCGAGCCCATCTGTTCCCCAAATGCTTTCTCAGCATCCTTGAATGCAAGCAGGCAGAATTCCCTTACACTCATCACTCGCTCAGGGAGTGCGGAAAGTGGATTAACCTGAGTCATTTTCTCTTCGGCCTGAATGTCATGTTTCTCCCTAAATTCCTTCATTTTCCCCACCTACGCACTCATCTCCTTTTTGCTCATTTTCTTTCTGGGAGAACCGTTAATAGAAACAAGCAAGCTCGTCCCGCTGAAAATAACTGAAGCAGTATTTCCTTTCTTGTCTACAACCTCCCAGTTGTTTGGCCCGGTGCTTATAAACATCGTGTCTTTGTCCAGTTTTGGTATTGCTGCCCCTTCCCTTTCCAGCAGAGTAAGAAAGTAAGAAACATGCTCCCGGATTTTAGGGTTCAGGTCCATCAGTGGCATCCGCTTCTCTGCATGTGAAAGTTTTGCCACCCTGAGCCTTTTATTAATATTTCTCAGTGAAGGAGTGAGCCCATGCAATCTTGATTTCTTTAATCCAGTTTCCCTTGGCATACCACTATTTACTCAATTCAGAAATAAAAACCTATCCCTCGCTTTTTACACGGGTTTTAACCTAAGCAAAAAGCGGAACCAAATCTTAGCGACCTTTGGCCGCTTCTCTTGAGCATGCGCTCAAGAAAACTCCGTCTTCCTATTGGGTTTCTGTGTTTTCTGCCGATAGCCTACAAGGTGTTCTGCTTATCAACGCTCCGCTTCAATTTTTATGACCGGATTATGCTTGGACAAAACTTGACAAAAACACCGTGTTAAGCTAGCCTAGTGGGTTTCGTTCTTGGTTCGGTTTTATTCCGAAGCAAAAAACACGGGTTTACTTTGGCCTTTTTGTTTTCTGCAGCCTATGCTCCCGGTTTGTTGTAATTGGATGCACTATTTTCTCAATTAACCCTACCCTAAAAGATGATTTCCCCTGCTCCGGTCCGGATTACCTTCTTATCCACAATATCTATAATTGTTGAAGGTATTCCATAAAGTGTTTTTCCCCCGTCAATTGCCAGGTCGGCTTCTTCCAGCACTTGTTTGTTCACCTCGCTCAGGCTTCCAGGTGGCCGTTCCCCACCCAAATTCGCACTTGTTGTAAGTATGGGCATTTGCAGCTCCATGCTTAGTTTCCTCATGAATATGTGCTCCGGAACCCGTACCCCAATCTTCCCCCCGGTTACTACTGGCAATTCCTTTTTTGCCTTAAGAATGAGGGTGGTAGCCCCAGGAAAAACCTCCATAACTGCCTTAACCGCGTCTCCCTCAAGCACTGCATACTCTTTTACCATGCCGATTCCCCCCAGCAAAATTGAAAAGGGCGCGATTTCTTTCTTTCCC
>DAOUYQ010000050.1 GCA_030666035.1 Microcaldota archaeon | reverse complement strand
AAAAGAGGATTTGATTTTAATAACTGGCTCAATTTATATGATGGAGGAGGTGTATGGGGCAATTTTTGCAAAGGTTTATGGATTATTATGAAAATAATTATTATGAATATAATAAAGTGATGCGCCCCCCATGCAGTTTATATTCTATTTATAGATGTTTTTCCTATGGCCTATTTTTACAACCAAAAGGACTAATTTGTCTCCAAGAATGTCAATAAAAAGTCGGTATTCTCCCACTCTGAGTTTGAATGAAGAATCATCAACTAACTTTACCAGATAAGCTTCAGGCCTAATTCTTATCCTTTTCAAAGCTTGTAGAATACGTTTCTGGATATCTTTTTCTAGTTTAAGAAATTGCTTTCTAGCTTTAGGGGCGAATATGATTTGGTACATTATAGCCCTGCTTCTTTCTCAATTTCTTTTAGAGTGTAGAATTTTCCTTCGTTGAATTCCTTGCGGGCTTCCGCAATATCCTTTTTTGTCTGTCCACTTAATTCCCTGGTGTCTTCAATAACATCCCAAATGACTTCTTCATATGTCTCTCTATCAAAGAGTTTTCTTTTGATTAGTTCATTCTGCAAAGCCTCACTTATTTGAATGGTGGTTGTCATAGTAAACTATAGTACGCTATAGTATATAAACTTTTCGGTTTCTTGGGGGGCAAAGTCACGAGAGCAGTATAAAGCTTTGTGTAAGTGATTGAAAGGTTGCCAGTATACTGGGAACCTTCATAAATAGGATAAAGGTAGCGGCAGTTGGCTAAACGCTGCTGCCTACTTAATCTGTTATAAATTTTAGGCTATCCGGCTCCCGGAAACCCCGCTTTAGGAGAATATCCCTTTCTTTTAGGAGGCAGCTTCTGTTGTGGGCCATTGCCTCTTTTGTTTGCCCATTAAGCCAGGCATCCATGCATAATTTGCCATTATCAAAGAAGGGATCATCATATTGGGGAATATTCAATGAGGAAACAGCTGTGCGCTTGGCTTCGTATTTTTCCTTGTTCAGTTCTCGCTCAAACTTGACTTTTTCATTCAGGTTGTGGTATAGCACTCCCATTTCGAAATTGCAGTTGAATGCGTAGAAGGGCTTTTCCAGGTTTTTTAGGGTTTCGCGGGTTTTGTTATTTAGGTGGGTTATTGAATCCTTGTTTCTGGCGCAAAAGATGGATAGTTCGGTGTTGTTGATGCAGCCAAAAATAACCGGGAGTATGCTTTGGTAGGCCCGGGAATCAGAGAATCTGGAAAAACTCCCGATAGTTTCGAGGTCTATTATGGTTCCGCTGAAGCTGGAAGGGGTTTTTTCACTGTGGAGGAGAACCACTGGAGGGGATTGTTCTTTTTCTTTGGAAATGGGATTTCCAATCAATGGAAAACTCATGGGGATGCACCTGGGGGAGTGGGGGTGTTTTCTGCGCTTTGGGTATTTAGGATTTTGAGTATGTCATCGCCGTAGCTGGTTATTCTTGCGGGGCCTAAGCCGTGCACATTGTGGAGCTCTGCAATTGAAGCGGGCGCTTTCTGCACCAGCTCAGTAAGTGTGCGGTTGGTGCATACTACATATGCGGGAACTGCTCGCTCGCGGCTTATTGAGCGGCGCCATTCCTTTAGCCTGGATAGGGTGGGTGTTGGGCCTTTTGGCATTTTTATGGGAGGTAGCTGGGGGGCTGCTTCGGAGAGGGAGGAAGTGGTTCCCGCTTCAAGAAGTTCCAGCATATCAGGATTGACAAAATGGGTTGGCTTTGCACCGGCATAGGTGAGATATAATTGGCTTTTTGCCCTGCTTAGTGCAACATAGAAAAGCCTGCGCTCTTCTTCTCCTTTATCATAATCGTCTGATTTTATCATGTCCCGCACGGGGTGCTCGGTTGCCTTGCAGGGGAAATTGAGCGAATTGCAGCCGATTACGAAAACCAGATCTGCCTCCATGCCCTTGATAGCGTGCACCGTTGCAAGGGTAAGGTTAGTTTCTTTTGTGGAAGATTGGGTTTTTTGCTCATCAGATCGTACGGAGTGCGGTATTCCGCTCTGCTCCAACTGCTCGGACAACTCATTTAGCTGCTTGTTGGTTCTTGCAAGGACAAAAATCTTTTGGGAAGAATCGGCTGCGAGTATGCTTTGGATTACAAATTCGGATTCTTTTTTTTCAGTGGCAAAATTCAGGAGATGCATGTTGTTTTTTCCATCTATTGAGGGCTCAATGTCTGCGAGCCCCATGTTCTTTATTGAGGAATTCATCAGCTTTACTATGTGGCTGGTGGAGCGGTAATTCCTTGTTAGGGTTATTATTTCACAGTTTGGGTATTTGTCTTCAAAGCCGAGTATGTGCATTATGTCTGAACCCCTCCAGCCGAAGATGGACTGCCTTGGGTCCCCTACGCAGAAGAGGTTGGGGGAAGAGAGGAGTTCTATCAGCTCAATTTGGGTGGAGTTTACATCCTGATATTCATCTATGAGCAAATGCTCAAATGAGGGGATTAGCTCTTTGTGCTGCTTAAAGAGGGCAATTGCATCGATTAGCTGGTCGGCAAAATCCCTGAGGCCGTGCTTTTCCATGTATCCTTCAATATATTTGCAGACTGCGAATACAAGGCGCGTGGTTTCAGTATTATCCATTGCTTCGGAAAAAAAAGAATTCCGCTCAATTTTTTTGCCTTTGGACTTTAGGTGGTCGCGTATGAAAAAACAATCGTTTATGAAAATGTATGCAAGCTGCTCAGGGGTTTTTCCCCTCATCTGGGCAGCGCTGAAATATATTTTTAGTGCCGCATCCATATGCATGTCTAAATTTGCAAGGGCGTGGTGCACCATTCTGATGCGGTCTTTGTGTGAGAGGACCCTCACCTCCCTGCCATAAAAAAGGGTGTTGTGCTTCCTTAGCATCTTTTCGCAGAATGAATTGAAAGTTTCTACATTTACTAAATTTAATGTGCCAGCAATTGAGAGGCGGGACTCCATTTCCTTTTTTGCCTTGCGGGTGAATGTTATTGCGAGTATCTTCTTTGGGTTAACTCGGTGGTGCTTCAGGAGAAACTCTATTCTTTTTGTAAGTACGGTGGTTTTTCCGGAGCCTGCGCCGGCTATGCACAGAATATGTTTGTTTTCGGAGATTATTGCTTTTTTTTGGGCCGGGTTATATCCTGAGAGGAATGGGCCAAAATTGCTGAATCTTTTTTGGTCTTCTTTAGTTATTTCTGTTTTTACTGCCCTGAAATTAAAGGCCAGCTTCTTTTTGTAGAGTGAGGGGGATTTGATTTCATTGTGCCCCTTGCGGGTAAGCTCAAAAACCTTGCTAAATGAGTTGCGCTCAATTGGGCGCTGGGCTATCAGGCCATTGAGCTGGAGGCGGTCTATTATGCATTCAAGCTCTTTATCGGCGTGGGCAAGGCTTCCGAAATGCTTCAACTGATGGAGGGAATTGCGCTCAATTGATTTGTGGGAGGTGTTTCCTTTGAGGAATTCAGTAAGCAGGGTTCTTCCCATGCCAAAATATTTGTACATGCTTACTTCCCTTATGGCTTTGAGCACGTATAAGTAATCAAGCTCGGCATTTTGGGGGTTTGGTTCTTTGTGGGCTGCTGGGTTTTTGGTGGAGGATATTGTGCAGGATACGCACTTTTTCCTGTTTGTTACGGGTTTATTGCAGCATTCGCAAGTTTGTTCTTTTTGGGGCATGCGCATCACCAGTGGATTAACCCGGGAAGTGTTTATAAAGAAAGGGAGGGTAGGTTTCCGGTGGGTTCTTCTCATAGTGTAAGTTCCAGGGCCATATCCGTTAACCAAGCGATCCTTTTCTTTATTGAATTCTGATGGGAGGTTCGGGATCTTTTCTTTCTTCCATTTTTTTTAGGTTCAGGGGGGCCTGTTTATATCTGACCTCCTGCTACCCCTAGCCACAGCTTAATCTAATTTTGGGGATTTTATTACTGCAACTCTCCCCGTTTCTCTTTCATTCCAGTTCATAACCAAACCCGCCTCATCCCTTCACTCTCCAATATCCCCCCTTCCGGGCCCACCCTCTCAAGTACGCCGTCTCTTTTGAGTTTCCTTAGGTGGTACCTAACTCCGATTTCACTAAATTTGGAGATTTTAGCTAATTTAGCGATAGTTATCTTTGGGTTCTCCTGAATCGCCCGGAGAATTTTCAAGATAGTTTCTGGATAGTTTCTGGATAGTTTTATCCATCCTTTCAGAAGCAACTTGGAGGTGTCTCGGAAACACAACTGAAAACCAATTTTCGTTTATGTCAAATTTTGCCTTTAACCCGTATTTACTCATCGCCTTGCGTATTCCCCCTATTCCTGAACCAACTTTCTCAACTTTGTCAACGCGCAGGAACAAAATTGCAAAATTTTGTTCGCTTTGGAAATTGGATACAATTTCCAATCAAAAACAAATCCATGAGAAGTGGATTCCTGGGCATTGTTTCGGGCAATAAATATTCAACAGGGCTGGCTAAAACTATAATATATGTAGAAACCAAATGAGATAGCTACTAAAATCCAGAAAAATGCCGACCAGAATTTGAATTCCAGCGTCGATTTTTCACCCATTTTGGTTTTTATGCCGTGCAACGGAAGGCCCAGTAGCAGAATTAGGAGAAATGGGCCAAACCAGATTGAATCGTTTAGGCTACATATTACAGTAACAATGGGCCCATTTAGAATAATGAATGCCACAGACCAAAAGAAAAAGCCTACATGGAAACCTCGGTGCCGTGCACAGTAAGCTAGTTTGTTAGTTACATCATGGCATGCGGGCATGATTTTAGAAAGTCCTTTTAAGTTTGTATTAAACCGGATTGCCGTAGTAACGGCTAGAAGAACAAGTAAAAAACCGAGTATGATATCAATCATGGGGCCAAAAAATGTAGTTACGTTTCCAACAAGTGCAAAAACAATTAGGGCTATTATCAGCCCTGCAATTAGTACTTCTATTATGTCACCAGCTTTAACTTTTGTGCCTAGAACATCTATCTGTTTAGATATAAGTTCTATAGCTTTTTCTTCCAGTTTTCCTGGCAATTTATTACCTCTTGGCACAAGCCCAACCAAAAAAGTAGAAACCAAAACCACAAAGAAGAGCTGCCGTGATGTATTGTGCCCCAATGAATAGTGTTACTCCATAAGATAGTGATAAGGCTGAGGCTACACTGCTAATTCCCACTATAAACAGATTCCCCATGTCGGTCATCATAAGATTTACCTCTCTCATATATTTAAATCTTCTTTTCTGGTGTTTTGGGCTGTTTTTGCCACTGTTGATAGATATTTAAGTTTATTTAAAAAGAGTTTGAAGGTAGGTTTCCACTGTTAAACTGCGTCCGCTTTAGGAGGATAAATGTGGCTGTTATGGGCGATTCGCCCCTTTTGGAATTGGGGCATGAATCCGCAACAAAACTAAACGGAAGTCTTATAATTCAGCGAGAGGAGTAAAATACCATGAAGCGGGAGCGGATAATTGAAGAGATTAAGGCCTCCCTGATCGAACATGGTGTGCCAAAGGCATACCTCTTCGGAAGCTTTGCACGCAAGGAAAGGGAATATATGGATATAGATATAGCCATAGAGCTGCCCAAGGGAAAATTTTCGCTTCTGGACCTAATTGGAGTAGAAGAAGATATTTCTAAGAAAGTTCATGCAAAAATAGATATAGTGACTTTGCGCTCGATATCTCCACGCTTAAAACCCTACATCAAAAAAGATCTGGTGCTTCTTTATGAAAGTGGATGAGCTTAAAAAAGGAAAATACAATATTCCTGAGCCTGGGATTTTCAACCCTGCCTTGTTCCTGGGCACTAATCATTAAGAATAATTGTGGTGAATCCGATTCCATGCCCCTCAACAAGAGCAAAACAAAGGAACTGTTTGGTTTCAAGGGGAGAAACCCAATGGGTGCAAACCATCATATGGAAAAAGGGGGAGTTTTGGCTCAAAAGAACCCAGAGCATCAGGAAAAACCAGAGGTTCCTGCATTTACCCAAGTCCACCAGGAAAAACAGGAAGCCCAACTCCAGATAACAGATGAGCAGCAGGTATTAATCGGCCAGGTTATTGGCATTGGGAATCTGCATCCTGAATTGGACAGCCTGGAAAAAATATTTGATTTTATTTATACAGATAATAAGCTGGAGATACTATATGGGCTTTCAGATAAACGGGAGGCAAAAACTGCAAAAGGGGTTTTGCAGCCCGGTGAGGGTGGGGTGCGGAGAGCGGATTGTGATGAAATTGCTGTCTTATTTCTTGGCTATGCAAAAAATGCAGGAATTGACATAACCAGCTTTAGCATGCTTAAATTTCCTCTTGAGCTCAAGCCTCTTGTTGGCGAGGCCAGGGATATGCCCCATGCTACTCTTCTGGTTACAAAGGATATGCGGGTGATAGACCCTGCAATGGGGATAATGT
>DAOUYQ010000016.1 GCA_030666035.1 Microcaldota archaeon | reverse complement strand
GAAGAATCCCTATCCACCATCTCCAAGCGGATTAAGGAAACCGGATTCAACCCAGATGTGATAATAGCAATAAGCAGGGGCGGCCTTATCCCCGCCCGAATTCTTTCAGACCTTCTTAATGTTCCCCTCCTCTATACAATTCGCATTTCTTTTTATTCAAGTGTAGGGGTAAAAAAAGAAAACCCGGAAATCACACAACCCCTTTCCGTGGACATTTCCGGAAAAAACATCCTCCTTGTAGATGATATTTCAGACAGCGGAAAAAGCCTTGAGCTTGCAGATAATTACCTGGCTTCTTTCAATCCGGCAAAAGTAAAATCCGCAACAATCCATCTCAAGCCCGCCTCCATCTTCAAACCGGATTTTTTCCACAAAACAACTAATGCATGGATAGTTTACCCCTGGGAAACCAAAGAGTTCTTCCGGGAAACAGGCAAAAGAGTTGAGGAGCTGTGAAACCCTATTGCATCTACATGATTGTCCTCGGCCTTTTTAACCTCTTAATCCTCATTACCCCTCCCATCACCGCTGCAGATTATTCGTCCGGGATGCTGCTGCATGATGCGTTTTCCCTGACCTGCCACCAGTTGGCCATACGTTCTTACTGTTATTACCCTGCCGATTCCTCAATAAGCGACTGCCCCCAGCTTTATTCAAAAGAAGCGGTTTTCGAAACAGAATTGGGCCCGGCCCATAAGTTCCCGGTTTGTGCACGATGCCTTTTTATCTACCTAGCAGCATTTGCAGGGGGAATAGTAATCTATTTTACAAAGTGGAGGGATTCCAAAGCGACCCCAAACCCAATTTATTTTGTCCTTGTTCTAATTCCATTTGCATTGGATGGGGGCAGCCAGTTCATAGGCTTGCGTGAGAGCACCAATGAATTGCGCGCCCTTACAGGAATAATTGCAGGCATTGCATTCAGTTTCTATTTCATTCCAATGCTGAATGCGTTTTTTCTAAAAGATACCAATAAAGAAAATAAAGAAGAAGCAAAGGAAGAAAAAAAGAAAAAGAAAAAAAACAAATAACTCTATTTAAGCCGTATTGCTTCCAGATTCAGTGGAGCCCGGGATTCCCTCTTAATCATTGAGCCGATGCTTCTTGCAAGCTCTTCTGTTTTCCCCCAGTCCCCATGAGTTGTGAAAACCCGCTCAGGTGTCGGGCGCAGATTCTTGATAAATGCCATTAATTGGTACCTGTCACTATGCCCTGAAAACCCTTCCACGGTCTCTATGCGCATATTAATTTTCATAATTTTGGTTTTCCCATCTTCTCCAGTCAGGGGTATCTCTTTCATCCCTTTCTGGATTTTGTGCCCCATGGAAAGCGGGCTCTGGTAACCCACAAATATCATGGTGTTTCTCTCATCTTCTGCCATCAAATTAAGATATTCTACAGATGGCCCCCCGGTAAGCATGCCTGAAGGTGCAAGGATAACAGAAGCTTCTCCATCCACTATATCTTTCTTGTCTGTTCCTTTTGCAACTTTGAGCATAGGACTTTCAAATGGGCTATTGTTGGAAAGAATTCTCCTCTTTACACTATCCCTTAGGTATTCAGGATATGCAGTATGTATTGCAGATGCTTCCAGCACCATTCCGTCTATATACACCGGCAGGTCAAACCCATTATTCTCCCGCCTATAGTAATCTTCGAGCACAAGCATTATTTCCTGGCTCCTCCCAACTGCAAAAACAGGAATAAGCGTCTTTCCGCCCTTTGCAGCGGTTTCTTTAATTATATTTACAAGGCGCTCTTCCATCTGTCTCCGGTTGGGGGTCACATCATTTCTCCCCCCATAGGTACTTTCAATGAAAAGGGTTTCCACTCTTGGAAAGTTCACATTTGCAGGTTCAAAGAGCTTAGTGTATCCAAATTTCATGTCTCCAGTATGCACGAAGTTGTGCAGTCCCTCTCCAATATGCAGGTGGACCATTGCGCTCCCGATTATGTGCCCTGCATTATACAAGGTCATTTTTATCTCGGGGGTTATGTCCACAACTTCCCCATAATCCACAGGAATTACTTTCTTTAATTCAGTCTGGATATCTTTTTTGGTATAAGGCGGGTTAATCCCCAATGCCTTCTTTGCAAGATTTAAGTAATCCTTCTGCAAAAGCCCCATAATGGCCTTTGTGGGCGGAGTGCAATACACGGGCCCATCATACCCATATGCATACAAATATGGTACGAACCCCATATGGTCCATGTGCCCATGCGTGACTATCACCGCATCCAGCTCTTCTAGCGGAAATCCCAGCATATTCAGGTATGGATAAGCTTTGCTTGGCTCCCCGGTTGCAGGGTGAATCCCCACATCTATCAGGATCTTGCTGTTTGGGGTTTGGATAAGTGTGCAGGATCGCCCTACTTCCCTGAATGCCCCAAGAAGCACCGCCCGTACCCAGTCGCTTTGAGGCGTATTCTGGCAGATTTTTTTCCCAACAGATACAAGAAATTTCTTCCTGCTCTCCCCATCTGCAACAGCCGCTTTCCTCAGCCCATTTAGTGTTGCCGAGGGGATAGTGGGAGTCCTCAGCACAACCGGAGACCATCCAGTCTTGAGCATAATTTCTTTAAGTATCGAACCCCCCTTCCCAATTACCAGCCCGGGCTTGAGCGCTTCAATGTGCACTTCTGAAAATTCAGGGGAAAACAGGATGTTGGATATTTTCGCATCTTCAGATATAATACTGGTTATCTTCTTTTTCGCATCATCGGTGTCCATAAGTTGCGTTGCATCCACCCTTACGCTTACTTTCTTCCTCAGGCTCCCCGCGAGCTGCTTAATCAGCTGGTCATTCTTGTAAAATGCCTCTATGTTCTTCACATATATTACTATGTTCAAGCCTTCCGGCTCTACCTTTGTGACTTGGCATTCAGCCGGCATTATCTCTTCCACGACTTTCTCTATCTCTTTATAGTACAATGGTTTCACCTGGTCTTTGCGTCTGCAGTTTTTGGTAAACAGCATCTAAAATAAAAATAAATTCAGAAATATTTCTTGATTTCTTTTGGGGTCAATAACTCAGAGCTTTCCTTTGTAATTATCATCACAGATACGCCTTCTCCGCTTGCCGAGTCTCTCTTCATTGCTGTATTTACTGCCTTTACTGCAGTTTTCACACCTTCTTTAATCTCTGCATTTGGATTGTAAATTTCTTCTATAAGCCCCATAGCAATAGGGGAACCGCTTCCAGTTGCAGTATGGGTCTCTTCTGTAACTCCCCCCAGCATATCCACACTGAATATATGCGGTTTCTCATCCACTCCGCCTACAAGAATCTGCACGAAAAAGGGATAGAATTTATACTGGGAAAGTATGTTTGCAAGGAGTGTTGCAGCAGCCTCAACACTCATCCGCCTCCCGTTTTTAAGTTCATAAAGCTTTATTTCCGCCTTCATCCACCTGATTAAAGATTGCGCATCCCCCACGCCGCCTGCCATAGTAATCGCAATCGTGTCATTGATTTGTGCAATCTTGAGAACATCCTTGCTTGCAATATAATGCCCCATTGTAGCCCTTTTATCGCTTGCCAGGACTACCCCGTCCTTGCAAACAAGCCCCACAGTAGTTGTTCCTGTTTTTTTTACCTGGTCTGCCCTTATCTCTTCCATTGGCTCACCAAAAATAGTATCGTATCATTAGTTCCTCTAAATCTTTATAAAGCTTGCCCATTTTCTTGGTAGAGCTGCATTTTCCCAAAAAAGTGTTACTTTCTGTTCAAAAGTTGGATTTCCCTCACCATATTTAAGCTTTATGGGGGCTAAAATATAGATAATGGAGTCTTCTGGAACACGATTTCAACCTCCGCTTAGGCTGCGCTATCCACCTGACCCCCCACCAGCTGCCAGAGGCTCCAGAATAACCAACGGCCGCGCAAACCTTTCCAGATTTTTTAAGGTGGCAGGGAGGGATTTTTTCCAATTTAATATGTTCCCAAAATTGTTCCCCGCCCAACTCCACCAGCGCCCCCAGTCTTCAAGGGTTCTTTTCAAGAATGAAAATTTTTCTTTTTCGATTTTGGAGGGCATAATAAAAAAGAGGTATACTCCCCCTCAAATTGCCCTGATAACGCAAATGTTCCATTTTATCGAACCAGTATACCTCAACAAGAAGCGAAGGGATGACGGAAACCTGGCAATAGTCCATCCCCTTGCCGTAGCCATACGTGCAGCAAGAAGCGGCGCCACGGCCGAAGATGTTTGCGCGGCCCTTGGCCACGATTTATTTGAAGATACGAACAAACTGAAAAACCAAAAGAACAAGGTAACGCCCCAAGACATTCTGAACTTCTTTAGCGGAGACCCATTTTTCGAGCATTCCGCTGCCAAGATAATAGATACAATTATCTTTCTTACCAAACCCCACTATATAGAATCCACCAAAGAATGGGTTTTTGCAGATGACCCAAGATACTATGAAATGGATGATGAATATTACAAAGAATCCCTGGATCCCAATGCAGAGGAATCCCTTTTTGATGACCTGAATGAAGCTTATTACAGGGGATATGGAACCCACAAGGGCCTTTTGAATTCTGGCAGGATAAGCACTATTTACCTCAAGGAACTTGACCATATACACAATGCGGAGAGCAGCAGGGGTGTTGATGAAACAAAATACATGAGGGTAATGCGTACCATGGCCCGTTATGGGATGAGGCCAAGTGGAATTTTTTTCGTAGGGCCCGACCGCAAATATATCGCCGAACTTTTCCAGAGCGCCGGAATCGATATCGGCCGGAGCGTAACGCCGACAAAACCTTCCCAGCCAGTAGTCACATTCAAATTCCGGAGCCGTTTTGAGATTGAGGACCTTCAGAAGCATCCAGACCCCCATTTTGCATATACAATCGTCTATTCAAGGGAGGTGGACACCCCGGTTATTCTGGCAACTGATTCCATAGAAATCGGCCTCCCTTCCCGCCTTGGCCTGAAGTATAATTTCCTTCTTAGGAAGTACATTGGAAACAGGTTTAATTTTGACCCGGAAAACAGTGCACTTCCGAGTTCTTCCCCATTACATGAAGAGATATTCAGGATCTATGGATTCACCCCCCTAAAAGAGCGGCAGAGGGTAATACGCCGTTCTGAAAAAAGAAAAGATGTTTTTGAAATTTTGGGGGAAGCCGGGGACATAACAAACTATATCCCAACCCACAAACTTTCCAAAGATGGAAAAAATGAAATCCCTTTTGGGCCCACAGGCATGGAATTGCTCAGGAAAGTTGAAATCGCCTACTACTGGCTAATAGATCAGCTCACCGAGCTTTACAAAAAGGAAATTAGCGATGCCCTAAAAAACCATCCCGCGAATAATCCCCCCAAAGACAACTCTTAAAAACCCCGAAAACCTATTCTAATTGATGGGCGAACTTCCAGTTTATGCTTCCCAACTCAATTTTATGGGGCTGCATTTAGATGTCTTCAAAGATGTCTATATTCCCCAGGAAGACTCATTCCTGCTCGCAAAGCATTCCCATAAACTCGAAGGGAATATCCTGGAAATTGGAACCGGCTGTGGCCTCTCCGCCCTTTTGAATGCCTCCCGCAATCCTTCCAATTATGTACTGGGCATAGACCTCAATCCAAAAGCAGTGCAAAATGCAGCCTACAATGCAGCCCATAACCGCATAAAAAATGCTTCTTTTATCCACTCAGACCTTTTTTCAAATGCCCCAAACCTCCGCTTTGATGCAATCCTCTTTAACCCCCCATACCTTCCGGAAGAGCAAAACGGAAGCAGAAAGCAAACCCTGCTCGACCTTGCCCTTTACGGGGGAAAAGATGGCAGGGAGCAAACTGACCGTTTCCTCCACCACCTGCAGGATTACCTCCTTCCGCAGGGAAGGGCACTCTTAACCCAGAGCTCACTTACAGACATTCCAAAAACAATAGAAAAAGCAAACCGGTTAGGTTTCTCTGCAGAAATTCTGGAAGAGCAGCCCTTCTTTTTCGAAAAACTTGTTCTCTTGGAACTTTTTAGAGAATAATATAAATGCTCCCCTTCTTGCTTACAGTTACTGCAGTTTCCCCGGACCAGTCATAAGTTTTTGCAAAGCCCTTCTCCACCTTAAGCCTCATCCCAGGCTTTATCGGATTTCCCCTTTCATCAAATAAGTAAATCACCCCCTCGTTTCCCCCCTGGTCTGCAACCACAAGCCGCGTAAATGTATCCTTTTTGGTCTTGGTGCGCTGGTAATCTTTATGCTCCATAAATTTCACATAAAGCGTTCCGGTATTGATGTTTCTCATCCCGCTTCTTATTGCCGTAATATCCGTTATGTTCAGCTCCTTATACCTGTTCTTTGCAACATCAAAAGCCATCTTTATCTGGCCTTCAGTGTTTTTTAGCATTTTTTTCATGGCCTTCTGCATCACTTTCTCGTTTCCCTTTGAAGCCATCATGGTATCAAATGCAAGCCTGAATACGGTAGTTCCAGCAGTTTCTTCATCTGCTTTCTCAGCCATCCATCTCTCTTCCGCACTTGGTTCCACATCAACCTGTGATTCGTCTTCCAATGCCCCCACTTCTGCCTCTTTGAATACTGCTTCGGGCTTGAGTTCCTTTGTTCCAACCAGCCCAAGCTCATCAGCAAGTGATTGCTGCCCCAACTCTTTTTCTTCAGCCCCGGACATATTCTCTTCGCTTCCAGCCACCATATCCAGGTAGCCACTAAGCATCTCCTGCACTGCCTTCTCCCCCCCTGCACTGATTTTCTTTTCTCCACCCTCTTCCTTCATCGCCCTCAGGTACATTTTTTCGATTGTGGGCATCATCCTCTTCTTCATTACTTCCCCTTTCTCTTTGCCCAGTTTCTTCTCGAATAATTTTTCTATGGGCGCAAGCATCTTCTCTTTTGCGGTTTCCTGAGTTTTCTTTTCAGGCTCATCTTTCTTTTCCCCATTTTCCCCCTTGGAAAATACCTCTGCAAAAGACATTAATTCCGGCCCACTCCTTCCCTTTAATTCTTCAAGAAGCTCCCTTGCAGTTTCCTGCACTCCCTTATTCCGGTCATAAGTGAGCTCCACAAGTGCGAACATTGCACCCGGAGCATCATATTTTGCAAGCTCTATTGCAGCCTGCTTTCTGACCTTAGGCTCAGAATCAAAAGTAAGTGAAATAAGCTCATGCAGCCCCATTTTCTTCATGTTCTCTACCTTTTTAGCTCTTCCAGAGTGACACGGAATACATTCATCATGGACCTCCCTTCCTTCTCAGTCGGGTTTGCCCTTCCAATTACCCTCCTGAAAGCTACCTCGCACCGTTCTGGATTGCGGAACTTATATCTCCCTACCAAACTTTTAAACATTTGTATAAGGATTTCTTTTTCCTTTCCAGAAAGCCTCTTTTCCCTCATTCTCTTTACATTCCGCGCATTCAGGGCATAGAGCACCACAGCCACTGCATGCGATAGGTTCAATACCGGGTATTCGGGCATGCATTCTATATGCACAAGGTAATCGCATTCCTTTATTTCCTTCACATCCAGCCCTATTCCCTCCCTTCCAAAAACCAGTGCCACCCTCCCCCTGTATTCATCTGCCTTTTCTACGAATTTCTTTAATGGGACCGCAGCCCGTATGCTCCCCCTGTGCCGCTTTAGCACTCCGGTAAAACCCACCGCTGCATCACAATCATCCACCGCGCCCCTAAGGCTCTTGTAAAATTTTGCTTCCAAAAGCAGCTCCTTTGCATGTTTTGAATACATAATTGCGTCGGGACATATTCCACAGGAAGGTTCCACTATCCTCAATTCCTTCAGCCCAAAGTTCTTCATTGCCCGTGCAACCATGCCTAAGTTGAATCCATATTCAGTTCCCACAAGTACAACAATTTGCTCCACGTCGCCCACATCCTTTAAAAGCATTACTCCTATAAATCTCCTCTACAACAGTTTATTCTGCAATGTTTAAACGTTTTTGTGATGGCCATGGACCTTGAGGAAGTAGAAAGCCGCATTAAAGTGCTTGAAGACGATAAAACCAAGCTCATTAATGAAATCAAAAAGAACTACGGCCGGATACGCTACAAAAAGTACGAAGAAAAAGCATTAGAGCCCTTCCTCAAAGAAACCGAACACGTCATAATTGGCCCTGTCCGCAAACAACTGCGCAGGTTAGAGTTCAAAATTGCAACCCAGGCCTACACCCCCCAAATAGAGCGCAAGCTTGTAAAAGAAGTAAAAAAAGTAGAAGAGCAGCTAAAAGAGCTCCGTGCAGTTGAGAAAGCAAGGCGCAAAAAGAAGCTCGTTAAGCAGGACATTATAGACTGCGAAAACCGCATCACTGAAATCGAGGGCGAACTCAAAGGAATGCGCTCAGAGCTCAAAGACCTCTACGGAAGGCTCAAAACCCTCAGGTCCGGCAAGAGGCACGGTATTGTATTTGGTGAAAAACCAGATGATATGGTTTCCATGGAAGACATCGTAATTATTGAAGATACAAGGGAGAAAGGAAAGAAGGAAGTTTAACTTCCTTTTCTAAATTTTAAAAAAGAAAAAAGCTACTCCCATTTCACACATTCTGGGTACATAACCGTAATCCATTGAAGGTAGCTAACTCCATTAATATTTCCAAAGTATGCGTATTCACCTTCTAAGTTATCCCCGCTCCGTTCCCCTATGCTCACAACCTCATTTAGAACTGCCAACTCAGCCCATTTCGCAATGAAGTTAAGGCCAGTCGCACTCTGGTATACATGAACATCAAGCCCCTCAATCCCGCACATCGCAATTCTGGTTTCCCCGGGCTCAGAGCGTTCAGTGCACACTTCAAAACCTTCTGAGTCCACAACACTAATTACTGCATTGCCCCAGTTCCCCATATTTTCTATATCAGTTAGGTGCAGCCCATACTCTTCCCCCCCACTCCATGTCCATATTATGTCCCCAGTGTGGATGAGCCCACCCACTTCTTCTTTTGCAAACTCAAGTTCTCCCCCACCTAAACCAGTAATGACAAACTCTTCCCCGTCATATATGAAATTAACTATTTCTGCAGATATTCTGTGCGAAGGATTATTCGGATTTCCCAGGTATTCTGGAATTCCATCATCATAAGCGTCAAAGATATATACTGCACTAAAAGCCCCAACTTCTGGATGCCCCTCTCCCCAGTAAGTATCCTCCAGCCCATCGCTTAAGTATACCTGTTCAGTATATTCTATGCCTGCCCTATAATGCACAACGGGATATTCACCCTCAAAATATGCGCCCAGGTATTCAAATTCTACGCACACTGGCTCATCTGTGCACTCATGCTCATAGCAATATTGCTCCTCATCACAGTCAGAATCATCATAGCACATTCCTTCCCCAAGAGTGCACACGCACGCATAACATCCTTCCCAGGTTTCACACTCAGAATCCTCCCGGCATTCATCTTCTTCCCCGCATTTTTCACTACTTTCCGAGTCCGTATCCAATTTTGTATCAGAGTCCACATCACTATCGGCGTCTCCGCCAATACCAGTTCCACTATTAGTATCCGGCCCCTCAGTATCAACCTGCCCGGCACTATCCCGGTCATTATCCTCATTTTTAGGCACCGGCCCCATCTGGTAACAAGCAGAAACAAAAGCACCAGCCAAAACAAAAGCCATAGCCGCAAGAGCAGGGTGCCCGCTAAGGGGGGCATTTGCGCGTTTTTCCACAAGAGGTTCTTCCTTATCTAACTTTTTCTTTCCAAGACGGGTAATCTTCCTGATTCGATTGAGCATCCTTCTGCCCATGCCTAGCCTTGCCAGTTCCCTTGCTTCCATACAATATATTGGAGATGGAAGTATTTATAAATGTGTTGTTTAGTGATATTTTATGTATTCCTCTATCCTAGCATCTTTCCAATAATTTCCCCATGGTCAAAAGCCAACTTGGGAAGCGAAACCAAAGAAAACCATTTTGCTTCCTCAGCATCATCTCCCCCCAGCAATTTTCCCCCAGCCACATTGCACAAATACGCAATTGCAATAGTCCCGCGCTCCGGGTCCCGCCCTGGGCTTGAGAACACGCCCACAAGCCTTTCAATTTTTACATCCAGCCCGGTTTCCTCTTCCGCTTCCCGTACACATGCCTCTTCAGCAGTTTCTTGCGAATCCACAAACCCTCCTGGAAGTGCCCATACCCCTTTGAAGGGCACAGTTCCCCGCTTAATCAGGACAATCTTCCCGTTTTCCACAATCAGTGCATCAGTAGTAGTTGGCCTCATAAATAAAATTAGGTACAAAAAGAATAACTAGTTTTGCCTGACTATCCCAAGA
>DAOUYQ010000109.1 GCA_030666035.1 Microcaldota archaeon | reverse complement strand
ATATAAGTTTTTACTGATTTTACCTTTACTTTGAAAACCTTCTCTACCTCATCCTTTACCTGGTGCTTTGTGGCTTTATTGTCTACCTTAAAGGTGATAGTGTTTTCAAATTCTATCTTCCCAATTGCTTTTTCGGTTTTTACCGGTTCTTTCAATATCATTTTGCTCACATCTCCCCAATCTTTTTCAGCGCTGCTTCGGTATAAACTGTGAGCCTTCCTGCATGGGTTCCGGGCGCCAGGTCCTTCACCTTCAGCTTCTCCACACTCACCACATCCACACCTGCAATATTCCTTGCAGATTTGAGGATGTCTCCTCCGCTTACAACAATCAGCGCACTCTTCGGGGTTTTTGTCCCCGCTTTCCTGCTGCGAATTCCGCTCCTTGCTTTCCTTCCATTTTTTGCCCGCTCCAGGTCCTTTCCCACAACAAGCTTCAGGGCATTAATTACATCCTTTGTTTTCTTCAGCCTCTCCAGTGCATCCTCAAATACAATTGGTGCAGCCCCTGCATATGCATGTCCCCTTGCCGCTACAAGCTCGGGGTGCGCAGTTGCCGCAATTGCACTCAGGAGGGCTTTTTTATACTCCTTTTTGTTAATATTCTCAACAATTTTCTTTTCCGGCTTTGGCGGGTGTGCCCTCCTTCCACCGGGTGCTGAAGGGATTCTCCTTACCTTTCCCATTAATCCCTTGGGCCGCACTTCCCTCGGAAGCATAGCCTGCCCCCTATTTTTGAGTGAGCCATAGGCTCCTTTCCTTCCGCGGTATTGTGCAGAAGTTTCAGTTCCTGCCCACTTGTACGGCCCCTGGGGCTGGTACCCCATGCTCTCATCGCTTAGAACCGCCCTCCTGATGATTTCCTCACGCACCTCTTCATCAAACTGATGCGGCAAATCAACTTTCCTGCCCGCAGTTCCTTCCAGATTATAAACGTCAGCCTTCATATTCACACCTTGGACTCCAGGGAGACATAAGTAAGCTTAGGCTCCTGCACCTTCTCCGGTGCCCTGGTTCCCAGCCTCATCCGAATAAGCCTCTTCACCGGCCCGGGAACCGAACCCTTGAGAAGCACATAATTGTTTTTTACAAATCCATATTTCGGGAACCCGCCTTTTGGATTAATCTCATCAACATTCTCACTAATTTTCATGATTCTCTTGTTCACTTCGGTCCTGTTGTGGTACCCCATCTGCCCCGCCCTTGGGACAGTATAAAGAATATATGCAGGATGCCACTGCCCGAGCGTACCCGAAGCCCTTCTCTGCCCGGTTGCCTTTGGCCTGTGCAGTGTAGTCCCGAACCTCTTGCATGTTCCCTGCCAGCCCTTCCCAACAGAAACAGAGCTCACATCCACGTATTCCCCGCTCTTGAACATATCCTCGGGCTTCAGCTCTTTTCCCATAAGTGATTTTGCATACTCAATCTTTTCCTTGGTTCCAGGGCCCCCAACCGCAATCTCCATCCGCTCAGGATGCTTTTTCCCGATTCCGGTCCGCCCCGGCTGCGTAAACACAAGCACTGTTACACGGTCAGTATTTTCTTCGGTGAATTCTGCCTTTGCTTTCCTTTTCTTAATCCCGAGTTTCTTGAGCACCAGCTCATCATCAACTAAGAGGTCCCCTATTGCCTTCTCCCCCGCTGCCTTGTCCCATTTATACCCTCTTATTCCATACACAAAAAGAGGAGGCACTTCAACCACAGTAACTGCTGAAGAAATCTCCTGGCCGCTGGTTGGGCCTTCAGAATCATCAATAAAGCTAAGATGCGTCATCCCCGCCTTATACCCTGCAAAGCCAAGGAGCCTCACCTCATTGGATTCAGCCCAATGGCTGACCCTGGGCACCTGGCCTTTTGCCCTTACTCTCGGCCTGTATGCTAACGAACCCTTTCTGGGTTTCCAAATATCCGTCATAAATTTCCCTCTTTTGCGTAGCCCTTCACCTTTAAGCAACCTTATTAGGTTGCAGCTCTCAAAACCGAAAACCGGTTTTGCGACGAAGGGACGCCGTTAATGAAAGAAGTAACACCTTTATTTATAGAAGTATTTAAATAGGTTCCCCTCTGAACCGCGGGGGACACCCCCCCCAGTTCCGGTTCCTCCGGACCCCCGATATATGGGTATTATTCCGCAGAGGGCTAAAGAAAGGTATGTTACTGTGCTGCGCACATCAACATCTGAGAAATCTACCGATTTCTTCTCTTCAGACAAGCTGAAGATACATGCCCTCTGCAGAAGGTAGTTAAGGGCCTCACTTGAGGCATTCTGATGCTCAATACCCCACAACCTGCAGCCCCTTTACTTTGTTGAAATGCTTGGAATTCTTTTTGGTTAACATCTGAAAATAAAAAGGCAAAAAAGGAACTATTCGGAATAGTTCTCAACCCATTCCGGTTTCTCTGGCGGATTGGTTTCTAATAATTCCCTCCAGGCTTCATCAGTTAACCTGTTGCCCATGGGCTGCTTGAATTCATAGTAGCTCATCACAGGGCCTGCCCCAATGAGTGTCCTGCCATCTGGAACTTCGTAGGCCACAAGAATTAAATCTACGTAGCCTACGCCCTCTTCAAGAACCATTCCCGTATTTGCATCTGTATGCACATCCGCAACGATTGTGGTTTTCTTTGCATTATCTTCAACTTGGGAGATCACTCCGTTCAATTCCTCTCCAAATTCTTCTATGAATTCATAATCGGATTCTGAGAGTTCTTTGCCTGCAAGCTCCCGCTCAGAGATGTCTTTTAGCCTTTCTAATATCTTTTCCAGGTTGCCAAGCCGGTACGCTGCGGAAGAGTCAAGTGCTTCAAAGGATTCTAATTTCTCATTGGTGAGCCGGGTTAAAGCCAACAGCCTTGAATAAAATTCAGGGTTGGGCTCAACATAGCCCACTACTTCCAATTCTGGTTCAGGCATGGGCATTGCCGTTGCTTCCATTGTGTAGCTCTGCTTTGCATAAAGTATTGTATCGTGCCTTAATTCGGTCCAGGAAGCTAAAGCTGTGGTAAGGGATTTGCCCTCCCATGCTTTGGAGCGCATAAAGAGCGGGTAGGATTCATCGTACTCCCGGAGCAGGGGCTTGAGGGAGTATAGCCAGCTCCAGTACAAATTCTTATTCCAGTCTGCATAAGCAAAGGAATCAAATTCATTTTGCAATTTTGCAAATTGAGCATCATAATTCTTGTAGTTTGAATCATCCATTTCATCCAGGAGTTCTGTTGCACGGGCTGAGCCCAAGAGAGCCATTACATCCAAGCCTCTTGGAAATACACGCATCCCATCGAACTCAGTAAATGCGGGGCCGGAACCTTCATACCCCTCAACATATGGGAACACGAGATTCGTAAACATATAGGAATCCGGGACAAACCTCTGGCCCATTAAGCGGAAACCCTTTGTATTCTCCAGGCATTCATCCGCCTGCTCGGAAGTAAAGGGCGGATAAATTTCACAGGCACCCGTACCCCCATAAATTAGGGGGGAAGGATACTCCGCAAGCTCAATTTTAATGGATTCAACTGAATCAGCATCCAGTTCCGAGGGATCAAAAGAATCACCGAATACACTGTTTGCTGCACCCATATACTCATAGAAGCCCAAATCATCGGAATACCCCACATAGAACGATGTAATATCGTAAATCCTGTCCCACTTAGCTTTTAGCAGGGCATTACCCTGAATCTCATCGGCAATTAATACTGCGCCCATAGTTTGTATTTTGGCTTCGTGTACCGGGTCCTGGGCCTGAATT
This sequence comes from Microcaldota archaeon, assembly GCA_030666035.1. Classification (GTDB taxonomy): domain Archaea; phylum Micrarchaeota; class Micrarchaeia; order Anstonellales; family Bilamarchaeaceae; genus CAIKOA01. Next base: position 49 of record DAOUYQ010000109.1, on the reverse strand, counting down.
AAATCTGATTTGAGAAGATATGTCATTCTTCCATACCACATCATGGCTT
>DAOUYQ010000169.1 GCA_030666035.1 Microcaldota archaeon | reverse complement strand
CAGAAAGCCTGTGGCTCCACATCTTGAAGAATTCCACGGGGCTGTCCAGCGCTTTCTGCACTATTTGCTCCAGCCCCTTTTGCAGGTTTTCCCTGAGCTCAGGAGTAACCCTTACTCCTTTAGGTGCTTCCACAACATATTTGTATCCAATCTGCCCTAGCCTCCGGATTTTCCAGCCTGGAGGAAGAGCCCGGTTTGTGTATATTGCAACGGCCCCATCCTGCACTGAGGCAAGAAGGTTGTTCCCTTCGTGCCCTGCCCCGGTGTTTCCCATCCTCTGCCCCAGGAGTATTTCCCTGCCTCCGTACAGCTCCCTGTATCCCTTCTTGTAATGCTCAACAGCCCTCTCCACCACTTCAGCATCATGGGGGTGCTTTATAGTGAACGAGATCTCCACTGCCATTCCATTCTCTACTTTTCCTGTGAACCTCTCAGTGGAAGTAACTGCTTTATCCATCAATCCTATATTGAATCGCTTCGTGAATTCTCCTATAACCCCAGTATTCTCTGCCTTGTTGAGCTCGTTTGAAACCCTGAACCGCTCTGCCTGCCTTACAGTAGTAATAGTGGAAACATTGGTTTCAACCGTTCCGGAGATATACATCTTTGAATCCGCGAGAAGGGCCTCATGTTGGTCAAACCCAGGATACTCTTTTGCATATTCCGGGTCCGACCTCAGCCGCTTCATCAGCTGCCTTCTTATCCTCCACTGCCTTATTTTTGAGTTGAATCTCCCATCTATTTTCTTCCCCAGGCCCTTCTTTGAAACAACAACTATGTAAAACTCATCCCCCTTTCCAAACGGCCTGTAGATATATGTCCCGTAAATATTTTTGTCCATCCCTTTTGTTGCATTTCTTGCAAGCTCCGTAAAGAATTCCCTGTTTGCCCTGAGCGAGAAATCCCCTCCAGTGTGCTCTATGTTTGGGTTAAGGTGGTTCATGGCGCTCTTGTCGCAGCTCACAACTGTTATATCCACGGGAACCCCCTGCGCCACAAGGTCCGCAACGTTTGCCTCAATTGCGCGGTTTACTATTTCCCCGGAAATCATTTTTCCGTGCATCGCCTTAATTGGAGTAAATGTGCGCAGCTCCTCTCCCCTTGGGTAGCTCTCCACAAACTCTGCCAGTTCTTCAGCAGTAACAAACTCTTCCCTTGACCCGCGCACAACAGCCTTCGCCCTTCCTTTCCATACAAACTCATAATTGCTTTTTACTCCCTCTGCAAGTGTGAGCTCAAACACTTTGGTGCCCTTTGCTTTTACAAGAAGGGTAGTCGCAGGCACCTTAAGGGAGGCGGGCGACTCAATGACTGTAATTGCATATCTTTCTCCCTTCCCAAGAATCCCTGCGGTTTCCTGCTTTCCATCAATCCTCAGCGTCCATGGCTCAATTTTGCCTTCAATTTCCACATTCACCCTGAATGTGGGCCTGTCCCTTTCAGAAATCCTCCCTGCATTCATTTCCTCCATAAACCTGTCCCATCCCATTCCCCACTCGTTCTTTGCCCAAGTTTCCATGTCTTTTGGAACCCTGAGCTTGGGATGGATAAGCGGCGCTGTCCCCGCGGGAACCACTTTTGCGGGAGAGCTTGCCACTGCCTTCTCCCTCTCCTCCGCAAGCACAGCCCTCTCCTCTGGAAGAGATTCAAGCCTTTTCGCTTCCTTGCCCCTGCTCCATTTTTCATATGCTTTTGCCTGCCTGCTCTTGTGCACAGGAACCCCTTCCATTGGAATGGAGCGGGTTTCCCCCATGGGCTCTCCGGGCTTGTTTTTCCAGCCTCCCCCCACCCGGGTTACGGCCCCATTAATATGGTTCATCCCTAACCCTTCCCCTGTAGGCGTTCCCCTCCCTTTCCTGTACCCTTCATAGGATGCGGTTGCATCAAGGTTGACACTAGTATACTTTCCGTCAGGGCTTCTTTCAGAGGTTATAAGTTTGATTCTCTTGTGCCCTATAAATATTACATTAATTCCACTGTCTTTCATCCATTCCTGCACTTTTGGATCAGAAACACCCCACTCTTCCCCCACATATCCGCTGCTCTTGTCTCCTGCATCCTTTGGTGTCTTGACATTTGGATTTCCTGCATCATTAATTGCCCAGTGGTTCCTTTCAGGGTGCGCAGGGTCCAGCATCCACTCCAAGTGTGCGTTAAGCTTTTCGGGGTTTTTTGCAGTGAGCACGGGTCCTGCATGCGCATACATTGCACTTCCGGTTTCGCCCCTTACATATGCAGCATACTTAAGCGATTTCAACCTGGAAATGTACCCTCCATCCTCCCGCATCCTCACGTTTGCGGTTTCCCACCAGCCCTTGCCAGGCAGGGTTTCCCCAATATACCTGTCCCTTATGTTTGCAAGGGTTGGCTCGAAACCTATGCTGTTTATCAGGACCCCGTCCTTCCCGAGCTCCCCGATTATCCCCTGTTTATCAAGTGCTATAAGTTCCTGTATCCTGTCTGCAGGCATTCCTCTCTTAAGCTTCATATACTCGTTATACAGCTCCTTGTACCTTACAACATCCCCCATAAACTGTTCCATTTCTG
>DAOUYQ010000131.1 GCA_030666035.1 Microcaldota archaeon | reverse complement strand
CCCATATTTCCGCACCACAGAATCGTTCCAGATTTCCACGGGCATTTTCTTCACTTCTGCCAAATCCCCAAATCCATAATCAAGCATGCTGATTCCCCCACCTTTTTGCACCTTCCCCTTCCAGCCTTCAATTAGTTTTGCGGCCCGCAAATTCAGGGGAACCCAATACCCTTCTGGAATATTTTTCATGTATTCATGCACTGCTTTGGGCACATCCGGAATCTCTTTTGCGCACCATTCATTATTATTCATCCCCACTTCGTACATTTTTGCCCCTTTGCGCAAAAACACGCGTGCAGGAATATCATCCAGTATTTCGTTTCCCCGCATCCAGAACACCTCCTTTATTTTCCCAACATCCTCTGCAGGCGCACAAACCTTCTCAGTTGCAAAATCCCCAAGCTTTCCTTCAGCCAAATCCAGCAATTTGCTGCTCAAGTCCCAAAGCAAATACACCACATTCTTTGAGATGGTAGGGTCCATCTGTTTTATGTTCCTCAAAAAGTTCAGCGCAAAGCTCCCGTCCCCCACCCCGATTTCATAAACCTTTAACTCCCCCCCGGCTTTCTGCGCGCGCTCCAGAAACTCAATTGCGCATGCCTTTCCCACCCGTTTGGAATCGGCAAAAGTCTTAAAATCATAGTAAATGTGCTTTCCGCGTTCTGAATAATACTTCTGATTTGCGCGCCCCATGAGCTTTTCGATGTTTTCCATCACCTCTACTTCCTGCTCCGAAACAAATAATAACTCTGCCCTCTAAGTTACACGAATATGGAGCAGTTCATCCTGGACACCAGCCTATTCGTAAATCCCGCATGCAGAAAACAATTTGGAAAAACCCCGGATGCAGCAGTAACCGGATTCATGCGGGCGGCAAAAACCAAGAAAAAGAAAGCGCAATTTTATATGCCTCCACTGGTTTTCAAGGAGCTTTCCCATTTTGCAAAAAAAGGTGTTTCCAGGCTTTCTACTGTAGTGAAGAAACGTGCCCCAAACCTTTATGGAATCTACATTCCCGCAGCCATTTTATACTCATTTATAGAGGATGTGCGCCATAGGGTGAACAAGGGCCTTAGGCTTGCAGAAGAGTTTGCCCAGGACAACCAGCCGGATAACCAGCCCAAGCTCAACAAGCTCCGTGCAAAATACCGCGAAGCAATGCGCAAGGGAATGGTAGACTCCAAAGAAGATTTGGAAATAATCCTTCTTGCATATGAATTGGGGGCAATAGTAGTTACTGCAGATGAAGGGATGATAGAAATGGCAAACAAGATTGGAGTGGAATGGATAGAGGCGGAAAATTTTGGAAAGCTGCTTAAATCCCTTTAATCAGTTTGCGCATACCCCTCAACTGCCCGCCTTATTCTCCTGCTTCCTTTTTTGTAAATCTTCTTAAATTTAATGCGAATTCCCCCCATCTCCCTTTTTTCCGAACCCACTTCAATTTTGACTTCAGAAGACATGTGCTCAAGCACCTTCTTCCAGGTCTCCAGTTTCTTCACAAAAATCTCAAAGCCCTCGCTTACTTCCCCCCCACTGCGTATGGCAGGGTATAAACGCTTGTGCAGCGCCTCCCCCATCCTCATATCATATTCTTTTTTGTTTAGCCCAAGCTCGGAAACGGAAATTGCACTCCTGAAAACCCTTTGCTTCATGAAGCCCGCAGGCATGTCGAAAATCATATTGGAGTTTTCTCCCAAGTCACGTATTTCCGAAGAGGGAACAACATATTTGAGCACCCGCCTGGGCATGTGCTGCTTTAGCACCATTCCCTCCCCACCACGCTTGTTGAGTGTAATTGCAATTCGCTTTAGCTTTCCGGTTTCCCTCCTTTTCACTTTTCCCAGAAGCGGCACGCATTCCAGCCCGAATTTCCTGCAAAGCTCCATTCGCTCTTCCGGCCCCAGGAACCTCCTCTTCCCATTCCCGATATCAAAAACATAATATTTCACGTCAAATTTTCTTGTAGGCGGAGTGTACGGAGTATTCCCAATCATCTCCAGGTATAGGATGTGCGAAGGAAATTTCTTAAAAAACTTCTGCACTCCCTTATCAACAGATACTTTTTCGGTTGCAAAGAAATCCAGGAACCCGCCCCGCGAGATGCAGTAAATTTCCCCGCCCTCATGCACAGCCCGCAAATTGAACCCATCTATTTTTTCTTCAACCCATACTTCCCCAGGATCAAGATTTTTTTCTGCTCCCCTGCAAAGCGAAAAAATTCTTCTTATTTTTGGATATCCATATACAATCCGCCTTCCGATTACTACCGTTCCCCTGGGAATGCGGCCTATGCTCTCTGAAAAGCGGCAAACTCCATCGCGCTCTTCAATCCTTCCCTTCCGCATCGCTTCAAGAATCTTATTTTTTAGTTCCTTCTTCAGAGTTTTCATTGTTTTCCCCTTCAACAGTCGTTTGTATTTCTACCTTTTCCTTCCCCTTCCGCACCTTTTCCGCCTCCCCCTGCCGCTTCCTTTTTGCGGCAGCCTCCTCCTTAATCTCTTCACTTAATTCATTTTCCTCTTCGCCTTCAGGGTAATCCACACGTTTGCCGGAGAGCATTACCCCAATTGTAGTAATGATGATGCTCGTGATGATAACCACGAATGCAATCTGCGGAAACACAGAAACTTCCTTGTACAGCGGAGCCCACTTGCTTGAGCTGATAAGCCCGGCATTTTCAATTAAGAGGGCTGCAGGGTAAGTTGCCATGATTGCGGTAGCAAGCCCCCTTGGCATAAGCACACTCAGTTGATTTTTGTATTGGGCAAGGTCACTATTATAGGTTACAATTCTTACACTCACAATCCTGGCCAGGAAAAGCAGGAGCGTAATTCCTACCCCAACAATCACCATGTCCATATCCGTAACGCTGACAATTATCCCCAGGAACACAAAAAAGAAAGTCCGCACAAGGAAGGAAATCTCATCCTGGAACTCAACTACCCTCGGCTCCTGCGTTACCTCCTTGAATTTAAGCATTCTCCCTATCTCCCCCATATTGCCCAGCATAATGCCGAAAACAAGTGCAGCTATTGCGCCACTTCCCATCATGGCTTCAGTTAGTATATACAATACCAGCATTATTGCAAGTGTTAGCATATAGAAAAATCTAAGCTTTCTTAGCTTTGGGCTCAGGCCTATCCAGGCCATTCCGAAAATTCCCCCCAGTATCGCCCCTATCGAAAAACTTGCAACAACATTCCGGGTAGTTCCTTCTATGCTTGCATGCCCGGAAACCAGTGTACCAATCAAAGATAATACAAGCACAACACATACTACATCCGTAAGTGAGGATTCGATTGTGACTGTCTGCCTAGCTTTCTCATCCATATCCATTCCGCGGGCAATGGGTATCACGATTG
>DAOUYQ010000091.1 GCA_030666035.1 Microcaldota archaeon | reverse complement strand
GGTCCCCATAGGGCATTGGGTGGCGGATTACTGCAAGCTTGATTCCCTGGGATACTAATTTTTTGGAGATGAGCTTGGAGAGGGGGGATTTTCCTGCACCTGTTCTCGTTGCGCAGACTGCAAAAAGGGGAATTGAGCTTTTTATGCAGGTGTCCTTTGGGCCGAGCAGCATGTAGCTTGCCCCTGCTGCCATGCATTTTGCGGCCATGTGCATTACATATTCATGGGTAACATCCGAGTATGCAAAAACGCAGGCATCTATTCCCTTTTCATCAATTATGTTTGTGAGGTTTTCTTCGGGGTAAATTGGGATTCCGTTTGGGTAGAGTGGGCCGGAAAGGGCTGCAGGGTATTTTCTTTCCTCTATCCCTGGAATCTGGGTTGCGGTGAATCCTACTACTTCGTATTCTTTGTTGTTGCGGAAAAATGCATTAAAATTGTGGAAATCCCTGCCCGCTGCCCCCAGGATTAGTACTTTGCGCTTTTGCATTTATGCTCACCTTAGGCAGGTATGGATGAACAGGTTAAAAAGAGTTAGTGGAGGAGACACGTATCAGGCAGTACAATATTGCCTGGGAGCCTTCCATACATTCGCTCAAAAGTAATTTGGAGAAGAGCGTCTATCCATACCTTGTCCACCAAGTTTCCAATTTCATCGTTGCGCTTTAGCTTATAGACTCCCATTTCTACAAGGAGGTCCAGGGCGCATTCCCTTAGTGGGCCTGAATTAGCGAACATCACTACTTTCAGGAAAATATCCGTCCTGAAGCCTCTTGGAAGGTGGAAAAGCCCATCCTCCATGAAATCTATTTTTGCCCCTTCATTTATGTAATGGTCTGCGGACCACGCAATTGCATATGGAAGAAGGCCTATTCCTTCCCTACTGCGCAAGAGGGCTTCCTTGTGGCAGAACAGGAACGAGCAGATGGACATTGTTGCTGCCTCATCGAAGGGCACGGGAGACGGCTTTTTCCCATTCAAAACTTCGTTAAAAAGGCTTTCTTCACTAATGAACGAAAGCTCTGCATAGGTTTGCAGAAGTATGCCAAACTGCTCAAACATCCTATGGCCGTTGGGGCTATGGAAATCGGTTGCCCTTATTAAGAGGCCGGAGTTGGATTCAAGAAAGCGGAATGCCCCATACTTTACTTCCCTTCTTGGGTCCTCAGAGCAAAGTTCAGTAAACACATAAGAAATGGAAGGAACGTCCATTCTTATGAGTTCTGCAAGGTCCTGCATTGCAAGGACTGCCCTCTCTGTTGGGGCATCTGAAATGTAGCTTTTCATTGCCCGTATGAATCTCCTGAAAAAAGGAAGTGCATCCATGGCTTCAGATTCACTGGAAATGTTGAAGAACCTTTTCCATTTGGAGCAGGATTTCATTACGCTCGCAAGAGAATAAAGATCCTCCCTGTCCAGGGAATCAATTTTTTTTTGGGTAAAAATCAGCTCGTTTTTTTCTTTTTCCGTGGGTCCCCTGTGGGGGATATTTTCCAGCTCTGGAAAAGGCAGCGATTTTCCTGCAGCTGCCCTGAATGCTGCCCCAGGTTGCCTTGGCAATGCCTGGGTTGCCCCTCTGCCTTGAGTTCTAAGTGTGCGTTTTTCTCCCATGTAAACCTACCAGTGACAAACCAATATAATATGTTTGTGGGTGCAAATGTATTTAAATGTTAGTAAATTAGGGGTGCCCGGGCACTTGGGGATAAATTGCCTGGATTGCATGCCAAAGCAGGAATAAGCAAAAGTTTTAGTTGAAGGAAGCAAGGGTTGTCTGGTGGAGTCCATTTATTTTTACAAAAGATAGTGCTCTTCCTAAGACAACTCCGTGCTTCCTAAGTGCAGCCAAAGAGGTTAGTTTCTCTTTGGTTTGTGCAAGTGATTTTGCGGTTTTGGGGCCGATTCCGGGAACCCGCAAAAGGTCCCTTTCCTCAGCTCCGTTTATTTCCAGGGGCCGTTTAAAAGTAGTCCTGGCTATGGCAACCTTGGGGTCCCTGTTTCCAAGGAATCCTTCATCTGAAAATGCGTTCTGCACCTCATCTCTTGAGTATTTGTAGATTCGGTATAACCAGTCCAGCTGGTATAAGCGGTTTTGCCTCCATAGGGGGGCTGCTTGCTGCGCTTCAAGCGGGGTTCCGGGAACCGGCTTGAATGCAGAATAATACATGCGTGAGAGGTTCATGTGGTCGTATTCTGAAGCTGTTAAGCTGAATATGTCCTGGTCTGATTCCCCATTTACCCCTACCATAAGTTGCGATGTGTGGGAGACACTCCCAGGGGAACGACCCTGGGAGTGCTTGAAGCGGGACTGCAGGCTCCGTATCCACGCCTGGCGCTTGAGTATATCGTTCTTGAAATCCTTGTTTGATGCAATCTCATCTAAGTGGGAAGGGGAGACTGTTTCCAGGTTTATGGAAACGCGGTTCGCAAATTGCATTGCGCGCTTTATCTGGTCGTAAGTGGAGCCGGGGAGTATTTTCAGGTGCATGTATCCCAAATAGCGTTTTTGGATGCGGAGGATGTGGGCAGATTCCAGGATGTTTTCCATGCTGGAAACCGGGTCTTCTATGCTGGAAGTGAGGAAAATTCCCTGCACAATTCTTTTTTTGTAGATGTGCATGAAGGTGTTTGCAAGCTCATGCGGGGTGTATTTATATATTGCAGTGCGCTTTGCGCATTTGGCGTTTATGCAATAGCGGCAATCCATTTTGCAGTTGTTGGTCATGAGCGTCTTGAAAAGGGTGCACTTCCCCATGGGGGTTTTGGCATCATATACATGGAGGGGTGGTTTATCGCCTCCCAGGGGAATGTGCTTGAGGCTTTCCTCCTGCTCCATATCATAGGATGCAAGTTCGGAAAGAGCCCTTACCTTTTGTGCGGCGACCATGGTTTTTGGCACTCATAGTAATGTTTTTAAGCAAAGGAAGGGGGAGGTTTCCAGTGTTTCCGGTACCCATTGTGTGCAAAAGCGTAAAGCTTATATACTTTTATTGCATTTTCTATTGCAATGGCAGCGACCAGGCCATTAGCTCGCTCCCTGACTCCAGGAGCATTGGCAATACCCCAGGATTCCATGCGTACATCAGAATCAGGGATAAATAGGCGCAGAATTGCTCCTTTTGCTGGAGGAAAAATAGATTGGGGGAATATGCTAGGAAAAGATGGGATTAGCAATATTATTATTGTAAATCGGGGAAGGGGGACACTTAATGTAAAGGCAACGTTGGAAGAAGCCTTAATTGAAATCGAATTTGGGGAAAAACGAAATAATGTTCTAAGTGCAATGCATGCATTAACGACTATTAGCGGGGAACTTAAAAAGGGGGATTTGTGGGATGTTATAGCTGCATTTTGCAAAATGGCCGAGAATAGGAAAATTGATGCTGATGTGCGTATTGAAGCAATTGAAATGATTTGCTTTATGCATGGAATAATTGAGAGGCTAAGAAAAGGGGATTTGGCCATTGGCTCTGAAAGCCAGAAATTTGTACAGGAAGGGCTTCCCGCTCCCGACCCGCAATCCATCAGGGAAGCTGCAAAAGAAGAGCTTGGGGAACACATGGAAACTGAAACTGGGAAAGCATTGGCTTCTGAACGAGATATGGCATATGCCCTCTTAGAGCTCACGGCAAATAGTAATGAAAGGATTGTTGAAACTGCCAGGGGGGTTATGGGAAAAATTGATTCGCCCCTGATTAGGGAAGAAATACTGTTTTAACTAGAGGAACGCTTCTAATTCTTCATCGGCTTCTTCTTCGGATTTTTGGGCGCTTGATTCGTAGATTATTGCTTGTTCGTGCAAAGGCCTTCCTTTTTCAACCTTTTTGGATTTTCTCTTTCTTACTTCTACAAAAATAGGGTATTTTACCGCTTCCCCAACAATTATTGCTTCCCCTACCTTTAAGGAAGTAATTGAGCGGGCCATCCTGCTGTCAATTCCTTCAGCGGATTCCTCAATGTGCTTTAGGTCATTTGGGTTTGTTACCCGCAATAAGATGTGGGTACTGCATTGGGAAAGGGTGGTGGTGGAGAGGTTTACCGGCCTCTGGGAAACTACTCCTAAAGCCAGCCCGAACTTTCTTCCTTCCCTTGCAATTTTCTCAATTATGGATTTGGATGGGTTGTGTGCAGCCTTTGCTTTTTCAGGGGCAAAATTGTGTGCTTCTTCCACTAAAAGGAATGTTGGGGGGATTTCCCCTTTTGCCCTTAGCCTGAATAACCTGTCTGCAATATATGAAACAATAACTTTCTTTTTTCGCATATCCTCCAAATCAGAGAGGTCGATAACCAGCATTTCCCCTGGGAGAACCTGCTTCCTTAAATTTGGAATTTCTTTTGACTGGGAAATCATGCGAATGGACCTTAATTCATAGAGTGGGCGGAGGAGCGCTTCCTT
>DAOUYQ010000022.1 GCA_030666035.1 Microcaldota archaeon | reverse complement strand
ATTTTCTCCAATGCATCTTTTTCATAGGAAACCAGCTGCACTTTCTTCTCAAAGCCGCTGCGCTGGTTCCAAAGCCCAGAATGGAAACCTATGCGGGTTTCTTCCAGGTATGCGCTGGCTTTGGGGTTTCCGGTAAGGGTTGGAAGTGCCTCCTTTGCAGCTGCTTCCAGCTCTCTCCCAATTTCCCGCACTTCTAAAAGTGGGGAAGAAAGCAGCTTCTTTAGTGCATGCATGAGCACGCGGGAATTGAAAGTGATTCCCACATTTGCAAGGGTTGCATTGGGGAGAAGGAAACGGGCATTGTCCAGTGCCATGAGCTTGAGGTTTGCAACGTATTTTTTTTCAGATTCCCCTTCCTTTTTGGGAATTGTTTTGCGGTAATATCCAACCATTTTGGAGAGGATGGATTCGTAAGTGGAAAAGAGGGTTTCAATTGTCTGGGCATAAAGCTGTTCATGCTTGGTTCCCCTAAGCTCTTGGGGGTAATATACGTTCTCCTTGCCCAGTTTCTGGTAGCGGGTGGATTTTTCTGTGTATGCACCAAGGCGGTTGCTTTCCAAACATTCAACTGAAAGCCTGGAGATGTTTTCTGCAGCCAAGTGCACTGATGCATGCTCTGCAACGCTTCCGTGGCCAAACCTGATTACCCATTTTTCGTGGAACTCCTTTGTGGATTCCGGGTCAAGCTCAGAAATCATCTTGTCAAAAGATTCAGGGCTCCTGCTGGTTTTTGCAAAGGCTACTGCAACCATCTCTTCAGAATAATCCTTGATTGGATAAATTCTCCGCTTTTCCATCACTGGTTCACCCGCACATGCATCTGAAGGATTAATGTAACGGGTGAAGTTTAAAAAAAGATGCTTGAAAGATCACTTTTTAACTGGGAAATCCTTTGGGCTCTTTCCTTTTGGGAAGAAAAAACCTGTGGGGGCCCGCACCGGCAAATCCACTTCATTTGCTATGCGCATAAGTTCAGAAATGCCTATTGGCACCTCAATTTCAAGCAAATAATATTCCCCAAATGCGGAGCTTTCCTTTTTTAGCGTGAATTTGTGCTTCTGGAGCATGCCAGAAGCTTTTACCTGCAGTTCAGCAAAACCGCTTTTGAGGATTTTTTTGTCCATAAACTGAAAGCTTAATATAGAAATGTTTTTAAAAGTTATTTTCCGGTGAAATGCGAAGAAAGTGTGCAATATTTAAAGAACTTGGGCGAGTGGGGGACCTATGAACAGGAACTTTGTATTTTTGCTTTTGCTTATGGGAATGGTGAGTGCTCTTTGGATTAATGTAAATTCTGAGTACCTGCCGGGGGATACAATAGAGATTGGGGTTGGCGGTGCTGAAGGGGCCCTGGTTGTTGATGTATCAGATGGCAATGGAGCCAATGTATTCCATGAAGTGAGGGCTGTTGAGCTGGATCCTGAGAGGTCCTGGCATACCCCATATGAAACATTTGAAATGGAGTTGCCTTCGGGAGAATATGCTGTTGTTGCCAAGGATGGGCTCGGGGAAGAGGAAAGCAAAGAATTCAGGGTGAGCTCGATTGGAATCATGGTTATTATCGGCCCTGAAGGAAAGGGCATGTTCATGCACAAAGAGGATGGCTCTGCGGTTGAAGGGGGCAGGATTATTTTTACTTACAACCGGAGTGGGGAGATTGTGCAAGAAGATACTGTTTCCGGTGTTGGGGGGATTTTCAATTTTGAAACTGAAGGGCTGCAGAATATTCGTGCAGAATACAGGGAAGAGGCAACAGAAATAGAGATTTATACTTATGATTATGAGCCTGCATGGTGGCAGGGGGAGCGTTATTCAAGCTACGTGTTCAGTGACAAGACGCTTTACCAGCCAGGGGAAACTGTGCATGTTTCTGCAGTAATTTTCCTGGAGAATGAAACTGCATATGAAACTGTGCTGGGAAACTTTGATGTGGAAATCCGGGGGCCGGAATATGATGTGGTTTATTCAAATTCAATTGCTGCTGTGAATTCCAGGATAAGCCTTGATTTTTCAATAGATGAGGAGGCTGCGCTCGGGGGTTACTCCGTGCAGGTACGGAAAAACCAGAGTGGTGCAGGATGGTACAATTTTGAAGTGCAGGAATACAAGCGCCCGGAAATAGATGTATCGCTTAAGCCACGCAAGGAAGTCTATGTTGTAAATGAAACAGTGTATGTGGATGTGAATACTGAGTACTATTTTGGGGGGGCTGCTGATGCAGAAGTGAAATTCGAGATTTACCAAAGCCCGCATTACTGGCCAATATACAGGAACTACTATTGCTGCATGCCGTACTGGAGCGAAGAGAAGGTTGCGGAGGGCTTAATTTACACAAAAGATGGAGTTGGGGTGATTGAATGGAATGGGACAAATGTTACTGGGGATTATCGGGTTGATGTTTCGGTAACCGATGAAAGCGAGGTTGTGAGTGAAGCGGAAACTACCTTTTCTGTGCTTGAGGAGGTGAACCTGGAAGCGCTTATACCTACAATGGAGGCAAACAAAAGCGGCACAATTACACTTCTTGCATACGATGAAAATGATGGGGCGCTTGAGTTGGAGGGGGTTGTGAAGATTTACCTGAGTGATGAATACTATTATTATGATGAAAAAAGGATGGTGAATGAGAGTGCTGTGCCAGTATTTGAATCAAATTTCAGCACTGTGGAAGGCGCATACAGCTTTGAATTCACCCCTCTTGAATATGGGGGTTATTGCCTTATTGCAGAATCCACTGATGCGGAAACAGAAAACTACTTCTATGTATCGGAATGGAGCTGGTGGAACTGGAACTACATTGAAGCGAATCTGGATAAGGAGGAATATGCAAAGGGAGAGGGGATTGAAGTTACATTGACTTCCCCAATTGAAGGGGAATTAATTGTTGTTTCCCTGGGAAGCACTCCACAGATTGAATTCTTTAATATCTCGCCTGGGATAAACAAGCTGGAGCTTACTGCTGGGGAAACCAGTACCCTGCAATTTTACATAATAAGGGATGGCGAGAGGTATTCTGGATATGGAAATTACATGGTGCGGGGAGATGACTGGGTTAAAATAGAGATTGGGCATGGGGCAGTGTATGGGCCAGGGGGAGTTGCGCGCATCGTAATTGATGCGGAGCGGGCGGAATCACGGTCCAATGCAGCCGCGTCCATTTCAATTGTGGACCAGGCAATAATTGACCTCTCCGGGGCAGCCTGGAATGATATTTACAAGCAATTTTATGGATATCCGCTGGAGGGGTATACTGTACAATTTAGTTGGGATGATTACAGGGCCTACCCAATGGGGAAAAACATTATGGTGGATGGGGGGGCATATTATGATGTTGCTGAGGAAGCTGTCCCTAGCCCAGAAGGGGAAGAAGTTGGGAAGGAAGATATAGCGGTGCGTGAGAAATTCATAGAGACCGCGCTCTGGATTCCCTACATAATTCTTGAGGATGGGAAAAAGGAGATTATCTGGCATATTCCTGATACGCTTACCACCTGGAACATAACCGTGGTTGCGAATGAGGGAGTTGCTGTTGGGATGGGAAGCAGTGATATCCTGGTGACCAAGGATGTGATTGGAAGGATGAGCCTTCCTGCGGCACTTGTTGTGGATGATGCTGCCGCAATTCCGATTACCGTATTTAATTACGGGGAAGAGAGGAAAACTTTCAAAATTACGCTTGAGGCTACCGGCAACATCTGGGTGCTGGGAAGCCCGATAAATTATGTAAGCCTTGAGAGCGGGGAATCAAAAACAGTGTATATTCCCATAAAGGCGATGGAGGCGGGTGAAGGTGAGCTCACGCTCTGGGTTGAAGGGGGGGAAGGAGACGCAGTAAAACTTCCGCTGGAAGTGCTGGAACTTGGAGTAAAAATTGTTGATGGGCAATCCGGAATAGTTGAAAGCAGCCCACAAACTGTTTCCTATGGCAGCCCGGAAGATGCGAATGTAACCCTTTACCTGCATTCTTCAATACTGTCTTCTGCATTTGAGAGCCTGGATTACCTTGTGAGCTACCCCTATGGATGCATAGAGCAAACAATGAGTGGTTTTCTCCCGAATGTTGTGCTCGTGCATGCAATGAATGAGCTTGGCATTGAGTACACTGGAGGTGAAAACCTCACTGCACTAATTGATGATGGGCTAGGGAGGATATACCAGCACCAGAATGCAGATGGGAGCTGGGGCTGGTTCCGGGGAAAGGACGAGAGGATTACTGCATATGTAATGAGTGGGCTGGCTATTGCGAAAGATGCAGGAATAGTTGTTGATGGGGAAGTTTATTCACGCGGGCTGGAGGCACTTGAGCGCGGCAACAGTTCTTATGGGCGGTTTGTGCTGAACCGGATAGATTCCTCCCTTGTGCATAGCTATGCAATGGATTCGTTTGGGGCACTTGCTGAATGTGACGATGGGGATTGCGAACGCCTTGTTTCAATGCTTGAGTGTGCCGGGGATTACTGCCACCTTGAGTATGGGGAGAAATACAGCTGGTACCATAGTGATACTGAATTGACATCCTATGCGGTGGAGAGCTTAGTTGAAAATGGAAAAATGGATGATGCAAAAAAATGCGTAAACTGGCTTATGGTGCACAAAACAGGAAGGTACTGGAGGAGTACAAAGGATACTGCATGCACTGTGCTGGCCCTCACCGAATATGCGAAAAAAACAGGCGAGATGGATTCAGATTATGTTGCATCTGTATACCTGGATGGGGAAAAAATATTTGAAAAAAGGCTTGGGCACAAGAGTGCGGCAACTAAAGAAATTGGGCTTCCTGCAGGGGAGCATGAAATTAAAATTGAGCGGGATGGATTTGGGCCGCTCTACTACAATTTGATTGAAACATATTACACTGAAGAAATTCCCGAGGGGGAGATTGCACTTGAGAGGAAATATGAACGGACTTTTGCAAAGGTAGGGGATGAGATTACGGTTACCCTGCGTATTAATGGAAGTGGGGAATACGTAGCAGTAGAAGACCCAATACCCCTGGGGACAGAAATCATTCAGGAAGGCTCAAGATACTGGTGGTATTATGGGGGATACCGGATGGAAGCACGGGCTGACAAGGCAGTATTCTTCTTCGACCGGCTGGAGGATACTGAAATTACATATAAGCTGCGCGTAACGCATAAGGGGGACTTTACTGCATTGCCTACGCATGCATACCACATGTATGCCCCGGAAGTAGGGGGATACTCTGATTTTGTCCACTTTAGCTTCTATGAAAAGGCATATATCGAGCCATATGTAACTGAATACAATACAACACTCAAAGTTTACTGGGGCGGCATAGAGCCTGCAGTGCTTAGGGTAAATGTAGATGGAAGTGAATCAGAGCACACTGTTGTTCCTGGAGAAAATGAGATAGTTGTGGGCCCTGGGAAAGTCACTTATGCATTTGAATCAGATGAAGAGTATTTTGAAGGGGAAGTGGGGGGCGAAGGTGAAGTTGGGGAAACTCCCCCTGAGAATAATGCAAATGATGGAATGCTGCTTTTTCTCGGAGTAACAGTAGTTTTGTGCATTGCAATTTTGTATTTCTGGAAAAAGAAATGAGTTAGCGGATTGCAAATTTTATTTTTTTCTTGCTTTTGGTTATTGTAACTTTTTCCCCTTTCTTTACCTGGAGTGGTTTTTTCCCATCAATTACAATGTGGGAGGGAGTATCTGCTGATAATATGATTTTGTGTGCTGCAGAAACAACAAGCGGGTCAAAAAGCCTCTTGTCCGGGGCTAAGGGCACAATGCTGAATACTTCAAGGGTTGGCTCTATAACCGGGCCCCCTGCAGCATATGCATAAGCTGTGGAGCCTGTGGGTGTAGAAACCACTACCCCATCTGCATCAAAGCAGTATCCATCCCCCCCAATATCCAATGAGATTGTAAGGACTTCGTGGAACTTGGAAAGCATTGCAATATCATTTATCGCAGTGTATTTCTTCCCGCGATGCTGCGCCTTGAGCAGGATTCTCTCTTCATATCTGGGTTTGGAGATGAACTGGGAAAGGGCATGCTCCCAATTTTTGCTTATGCACTGGCAGATAAAGCTCCGCTCGCTTCCTATTGCAAAAACCGGGCCCTCCAGTTTATCTTTATAATAGAGAATTGTGCCATCTCCACCAATTACAATTGTAAAATCCGGCTTCTGCCTTACCAGCTGCACACGTTTTTTCTTAAGGAAATCTTTCACTTCTGCAAAAAGGCCAACTGCCCATTTCTTCTTTGTGTTCCATAATATTTTTGCCTTCATCATAACACCTGAACATAAACGTCTCTCTGCCTTGGGCCATCCAATTCAACAAAAATTATTCTTTGCCAGGTTCCAAGCACAGGTTTCCCCCCTTCCAGGGGGAAAGTTGCGGAATTTCCAATTAGGGATGCGCTAAGGTGGGCCCGGGCATTCTTGTCTACGTGCTCATGCTTATAGTCCAAATCCGGAACCATGACCGAATAAAGCGTTTCGAAATCCTGCTTAATGTTTGGCTCGAATTCATTTACCATTACCGCTGCAGTGGTGTGGGGAACATGGATTAGGCCTGCTTTGCCTTCCAGCCCTTCTATTGCTGAGAAAACTTTTTCCGTGATATCCAATACTTCAATGGTTTTTGAAGTGGACACACTAAACTTGCGCATGGAAGGTTGAAGCAAATAACCATTAAAACCCTTGCTGCAAGCAGCACCTATACCATTCCAACAAAAGCAATATCACTAATGTATTAACATGCATAGTTTCAATATCTAAAATAATCGGGGTGTTTTTCCAAAAAATGATCATTTGATGCACCTGGGAAACTATGCGCTATTTAGTTGGAATGGTATAGCTTTTGGCCAATGCCGGGTGTGATGCATATTTTCTCGTAAATGGCTTGATGTGGGTCAAAAATTTGAGTGGGCGGGCAAAGTAGATGTACCTGCCCCTCTTAATCAGGTTAAACCCTAACCTATAAAGGAGCATTTCATCTTTTGGGGTGCATCCCAAAAAGTATGGTTTGCCATCATCGGTTATTGAGCCTATTGCATCAAAGAGCCCGGCAAGGAAGTTTGCACTGTATTCATTTTTGTATTTGAAGCGCTCTAATTCGTCTTCAATTACTTTTTGGAAAAATTTCCTGTACGAAGTGTGGTAGAAATATACTGAGCTGATTTCCGGGGCAATTGGGTCCTCTTCCGGTTTTTCTTCCTCTTGATCCTCCTTTGGCTCCTCGGGCTCTTTTGGGCCGGATGCAAGAAGCCTGTTGGATTCGGTGAGGCCAATGTCCAGGACTGCTTTTGCAAAAATTGAGAGCTGCTCTTCGTTTCCACTGACGCCTATTCCTTCCTTTGTACGCAACTCTTTCCAAAAACCTATAATGTATGAGAGTTCCGGGGTAAGATTCATTTTCATAGGAAATCATCTGCGCATCTGCGGTTTTTTCTTTGGGCGGCTTGGAACCAAATGCCCTTTCTTTTTCATTTTTTTCTCTGGGACAAAACCAAACTTTTTCCTTTCTTCTCTATGAATTGATTCTGTAATCTGGGAAATCAAAAGGTCATCTGTATCTGATTCTACATTGTGCTTGAATTTGGCCTCTGCTTTCATGGGCATGTTTGCGCGTGCGAAAATTGTTGCAAGATCCTTTTTGTCTATTAGGGTAAATGGCTTTTTTCCTTCCAGGATCCTATCATTTGCGCGCTCCAGGATTATTGAGAGCTTATCTGTATCCCGCTTGGTGGCACCCCCTGCTTTCAATGCAGAGAGAAGGCCTGCTGCGAGGATTGTATTGCGCTTTTTCACCCGGATAAAAAGCCTCTTTAGAACTCCAATCTCCTTGGTGGTAAGCTTTCCTTTAACTGCAGCAAGGACTTTCTTGCTGAACCCGGTAAAATCTACGAGCGCCATGGAGGGATTTCGGGTTCTTAGATTTTTAAAGGTTGCTGCTTTGGGCGGGCTTGTGCTTATTGTTTAAAAACTATTGGCGCATTAAACTGGAGTACTCGTTTGTCAGAATAACGGGCCCATAGCTCAGGTTGGTTAGAGCGACGGTCTTATATGGCCCCCTCTAATACATTGGTCCTAGGACAGCCGTAGGTCAGGGGTTCAAATCCCCTTGGGCCCATTTTTCTTCTTTTTATTCTTGTTGTTCATGGTTTGGAAGGGTAAGGAGCTAATGCAAAGATCCTATCGATATATATATATATATCGGACTATGTTAACATTGGTGTATTTAAATGTCAACTGAGATATGGAGCCAGACTGATTTTAGGAACGCACGCAATTTCGCGATAGGCAAAATGGAAAAAAATGCTGACACTTTAATTATCCGGGTAAGCAGCGAGCGCGATAATGTCTTCTCAGGAGGGGCAGTAGACAATGTAACAGTAGAATCCTTTTCAGGGGGAGAGAAACTTGCATCCAGAACCGGATTGATAAGAAGAAAATATCTGGAAGACTTGCTTAGCGCTGGAACCAACTCCGGTGCATTCGGCTCACTAGAAAAATTCTTAGAAAAACCTCGTGTTGAACTCAGGGTTGAAATGAACAAAACTATTGTAGAGAATATAATCAAATTGGAGAGATTAGAGGCAAAACTAGAAGAAATAGAAGAAAAGAGTGGAATGGACAGTCCTGCGTACCTCAAAACCGAAAAGAAAGTTGACAAACTTGGCAGCAGATTGGAAGAAATGACTGCAGACCCTAAAAATTACAAGATATATCTCCACAACACGCAAACAGGAGAGATGTATGATTTGGAGAGGGACTACTGGCATCCCCTAAGCGATGTCCCTAGCCTAATTTCCAAAAGATCTGAGCCAACCGAAACAAAAAAACCAAAAAAGAGGCTCAGGGCATAGAAATCCATGGGGCCAAACCTAAGGCCCATTTTTCTTCTTTTTGTTTTCAGTTTTGGGTTACTGCTCTTTAAGCTGGTTAAGCAGTGCAGTGGTTTTTGGAACAGATATGTGAGAATAATGTAATTTGTGGAAAAAGAGTTAACCTTTTAAGCTTTTGGTTCGGAATATTTTCGGAGTCGTAGTTTCTGGAGGTAGGATCCCTTAGGGACGTGGCCTTCGAAACGCTCGAAAACTCACCACCGCC
>DAOUYQ010000161.1 GCA_030666035.1 Microcaldota archaeon | reverse complement strand
CAAAATGGCATGGATTTGGAAACCTTGAGAAAAACCACGCACTCCTTGACCCAATCAAGGTAACAATTGTGGGCCCAGGAATCTCCGAATCCGGCAAAATGGAAAAGGCAGGAATCCCTGCAGCAATAGTAACCTACTTTATGAAGAACAATGGGGTTGTCGTTGAGAAAACCGGCTACTATTCCTTTTTAGTGCTCTTCACAATCGGCGTAACCGAAGGAAAAACCGCAACCCTCCTCAGTGTGCTCTCTAAATTCAAGCAGCACTATGATGCAAATACTCCCCTTAAGGATGTGTTCCCTGAGCTTGTAGCCGAGAACCAGGAGAGGTATGGCAAGCTTGGCCTAAAAGGCCTTTGTAATGAGATGCATGCATACCTTGTGAAAGAGAAGGTAAATACTAACCTGGAGCAGATTTTCTCCGACCTTCCAAAACAGGAACTAATCCCCGCAGATGCATACAAAAAGCTCGTAGAAGGAAAAGTAGATAAAGTGGGGATGAAGGACCTTGCAGGAAGAACTTCAGCAGTAATGATTATTCCTTACCCCCCAGGAATCCCGATGATTATGCCCGGAGAGAAGTTCAGCCCGAACACAAAAACCCTGATGAACTACTTTGCAATGTGTGAGCGCTTTGACAATGAGTTTCCGGGCTTTGAAAACAACATGGAAGGCATGCTGCTAAAAGAGGAAGATGGAAAGAGAGTATATTACCAGATTTGCATAAAGAAGTAATCTTTTTCCGAACCGCAGGGGGAGTCCCCCCTTCAGTTTGAGGTTCCTCCTGATTCCCCCCAGTTATGGATATTATTCCGCAGAGGATTAACTAAAAGATATGTCAATACGCTACGCGCATTAACACACCTATCTTCTGCGGAAAGTAATTATGTGTTCCACCTAAGGTTCTTGGGTCCAATACCCCACAGCTTCTGAGAAATTTTTGATTTCTTCTCGTGAACAAAGTTCACGATGCTGCGATTGGGTAGTTCATTCTAGACATTCAGCTAAAGAGAGATAGCCCTTGAAAAACATCTGCATCTCAGAGATGTGCATTTCATAGGTTATGTTTCCCGCGTTCCGGAGCTCCCGGATTTTGGCGCACACATCATCTGCATTTTCCACCGCCTCAAAAGTTTCCATGGAGTCCAGGTAAAGGTCCAGGTCCGTGTATTCCTGCCCCCCCTCCACAACCAGAATTCCTTCCGGGGTTTTCCCCACAGTATATCCGGCCCCTTCCACATATAATCCGAATTTTGCACCCTCATGCACCCCATCCACCCCCTCCATTTTCTCTGCTATTGCCTGCACTCTTTCACTGGTTATTGCATCTTCACCTATAGGCTCCTCGCCGTTTGCTTCCGCTGGCATGGGAGCTATATATGCCGCTTCCTCCGGGCTCAGGTAGAAAAATATTGCAAGCAGCGCAAGCATCCCTACTGTAACTATGCCCATGGCTGCCACAACAAGAGCAAGAATCCAGGTGGATTTGGAAGTATCCATCGATTAATCTTGTTTATGCTAAAGATATAAAAGCCAGCGCCCCCTGCTTCAGCAGATTTATTCCAAAAACAGCACATCCCCCCTTTTGCGGATAAGCAAAATTTATAAATCTTGTACAATTATTCACTTCATGGCCAGTTTAGAATTGAACCCCAAAAGCCTGGGCCTTGCAGGAGGTATCCTCTGGGGCCTGGTGTGCATTATTATGGCATTTGTCAGCCAGACGGGATATGGATTAGGGCTCGTACACGGGCTTGCAACAATTTACATTGGATACCAAGCCGGATTTATCGGTGCAATCCTTGGAGGAATCTATGGATTTATTGACGGATTTATCGGATTCTTCATTGTTGCATGGATATATAACTACTTTAACAAATAATAAGCCCTTTTTTCTTTTTTTCTTTTTGTTATTACCCCCAATCTCTCATCTGGCCTTTAGAATGAATTATTAATCCCTTCGCGAGTTAACCTAAGCATGCACAAATACCTTAATTTCAGCAAAAGCCAACTCATCCGTTTTATCCTCCTCTCAGCAATCATGCTCTTTTTCTATTTCGAAGGAATGATTTCCCTCATACTGCTGCTCTTTTTTGAAATCCTTTTCCTCATCCGCTTCATCCATGTAAAAAAATACCTTGAATCCAAAATCCTCAACCACTACCCTGCGTATGAGCATCTCCCAGGGTGGGCAAAGTGGATAGTTATCCTTATCATGTACTTGATTATTTTCATGATTTTCAAATGGATTATCGTCAACATAATTCTCGAAGGAATATTCCACATTCCCATAAACAGTGAGTTGCAGGGGATGAGCGCCAAGCTTGCAAATTCCTCTTGAGCTTAGTACGCATCTTACGTAATATGCAATTGCATAACTGCCCCTGCATCCAGAACCATAATTCTGGAAAACCCTCCTCGTTGCCGACCAAGAACGTTCATCCAATTGAACGAAATAGTACAAATTAAGTCATCCTGTTGAACGTTTTTAAATATTCCTACCTATATACTTTCATGGAAGAATTTGCAAAATCACTCATGAAAATAAACAATGCTTTGCATGCACATCTGCCCAAGCAGAAGAGGGACTTTTTAGTCCCGCTGGATCATTCCATAAATCTTTTTAGGAAGGGAAAGGGGCCGCAGTCGGTAACTCTTCTGGGGTTTAGGGGCGTTGGAAAGACCACTGCAAT
>DAOUYQ010000040.1 GCA_030666035.1 Microcaldota archaeon | reverse complement strand
TAAAAAACTAATTAAGGTTCTTGGGTTTATTGGCTATTCCCAGGTTCGGCAGAAGGGCTCGCACATAATCCTTGAACACCGCAAAACCGGAAAAATAACCGTTATCCCTTTCCATTCTTCCAAGAATATTAGTGTGGGCCTTATTAGCAGGATATTGCGCGAAGTAGGCCTTTTGCGGGAAGAATACTTTGAGTTGCTTAAGAAAACCTAAGCTCGCCCACAATTCCAAGTGTTTTCCCTTTCTTCAGTGGAAACCCATTGCCATCCTGTGTGCACTTTTGCCGCTGCTGCGCGTACACCGGAATGCCACCCTCCGCTTCTTTATAAATGAGGGTTTGCTTACTTTACTCACGCAGGATTAATCCAATTCAAAGGCAAAGAATTATAAATAAGATTAATCTTATTTATGCAGGTGAATAAGATGAATGTGCTGGAAACAGTCAAGGTTTCTTCAAGAGGGCAGATAGTAATCCCTGAATCAATGCGCAAAGACCTGCAAATCCATGAAGGGAGCAAACTAATACTAATAGAAGAAAACGGCCAAATAGTTATTGAGAAAGAGCCAGAATTCCTCAAGAAACTTTCTGCCCGAAGGGAAAAATCCGGCTGGAAGTCCCTTGGGGAAAAATCCCTGGAAAAAGCCTGGAAAAACAAAAAGGATGATGAAACATGGAAGAAATACTAAAGTCCAAGGAAATCATCCTGCTTCCATTCCCCTTTTCCGACCAAAGTGGAACCAAAAAACGGCCAGCACTGATTATAAGCAATGATAAATTCAATTCCACTTCAGAGGAGCTCATAGTTTGCGCAATAACTTCCAACATTGATTTCCCGGACCCACATTCCATTCTTATACGCAAGGAAGACTGGAAATGCGGGATGTATTCTGAGAGTTGCGTAAAGGCCTCTTTGGTCCTCACGATAAACAAGGGAATTGTTCTCAAAAAGATAGGGCGGCTGGACACCAAGCGCTTCCGGGAAGTGATGGAAAAAGTCTATGAGATTCTATAATCCTTATCTGTGTTTTCTTTTTCAGCTTCCGTAGCGTGGATGTTACTCCTGGGATGGCCGGAGCGAGTTGAACTTGCTCTTTAAGTATGCAACTATTGCTGCCTGATGTATCCTCTCCAATTGCCCCACCTCCAGCTTATATTGATGTATCACCCAGTAGAAGGTTTTCTGGTGTTCCATACTCATCATACACCCCAAATACACTTCCCCTCACCCCACATTCCCAACAAAATTTCTTCTAAATTTATATGCCTAGAATACAGGAGCTACTAAATAGTTGCTTTCCTAATGCATTACCAGGTTGAGCATATGGGTTTGAGCAAAAGGGATTTAGGAAAGAAGAAAGCCAATTTAAGGACACGGTTGGAAGAGCTTGAAAAGAAAGCAAAAATGGATCCAATTAAAAAAGACAAAAAGCTTCATGAAGAGATTACAGAACTAAAAAAGAAACTGGGCGGGCAATAAGTTCTATTTTTACTCACTTACGCCCCATCCAATTCATCTAAACCTATCTTTTAAGAGCCTTTAAGCTCTCTTTTCAGGTTCACCAGCATATCCTCAGTCATCTGCGGAAGCCCAAACTTGTGCTTCCAGCCCCAGTCGCGCCTTGCATCAGAGTCATCCATTGAATTCGTCCAGGATTCAGCAATCTGCTGCCTAAAGTCCGGCTTATAATCCATCTCAAACTCAGGAATGTGCTTTTTGATTTCTTCTGCAAGCTGGCTTGGCTCAAAACTGGTTGCAGTAAAATTGTAGCTTGTGCGCACCTTTATGTCCCCGGGCTTAGCCTCCATCAATTCAATAGTGCCCCTTACTGCATCATCCATATACATCATAGGCAAATATGTGCCTTTTTGCAAAAAGCAGGTGTATTTTCCATTCTTTATTGCCTCATGGAAGATTTCCACCGCATAGTCTGTTGTGCCTCCTCCAGGAGGAGTTTTCCAGCTTATTACCCCGGGGTATCTCAGGCTTCGTATATCAATTCCATATCTATGAAAGTAATAATTTGCCAGAAGTTCTCCTGCAACTTTAGTCATCCCATACATTGTAGAAGGCTCCAGAATGGTGTGCTGGGGGGTATTATCCTGAGGAGTTGTTGGGCCAAATGCAGCAATTGAGCTTGGCCAGAATATCTTAGGCTTATTTTCACTCTCCTTTGCAAGTTCAAGCACATTCATTAAACTAGCCATATTCACCCTGTATGCAAGAGCAGGCTTCTGCTCTCCCTTTGCAGAGAGTACTCCCACAAGGTGGTAAATCTCAGTTATTTCATGTTCTTTAATAATGTTATCAAGGGTTTCCTTTTCAGTTGCATCCCCAATCTCATAAGGCCGCTCTGCATTTTCTGGAATATTGTGGTGATACATTGCCACCACTGCATCTTTTCCATATCTCTCCCTTAATGCAGGCACAAGCTCGGACCCAATCTGCCCCGCGGCCCCAGTAACAAGTATCCTCTTTTCCATTTTTTTGCTTTTATACTTAAGGCATTAAAAAGATGTCCCGAGTATTCGCTTGTGCAAACTTAGTGCATATATAAAAAAATGGGTGGAAACTATGCCAAAAAAGAATTTTTATGGATTGCTGGAAAAGGAAATTGAGAGGATCGATGAATCCAGAACCTCAAAGAGAGATGAGAAAGTAATTTCTGGCTTTACTCCAGAAAAAAGGGCAATAATCGGAGGCAAGCCATACCTCATATTCAATTCAAATGATTACCTTGGCCTAAGGCACCACCCTACAGTAAAAAAAGCAGAAACAGAAGCCTCAGAAACCTATGGTGCAGGCCCAGGGGCAGTGCGCTTCATCTCAGGAACAATGCAAATCCACAAAGACCTGGAAGGAACCGCAGCAGACTTCCACGGGCGCGAAGATGCAATGGCATTTTCTTCTGCATTCGCTGCAAACCTCGCAGTCCTCCATTGTATCCTAAAAGGGCAGAGCAGAACCTCCCTAATAGACAAAGACGTACTAGTAATAAGCGACGAACTAAACCACAGAAGCATAATTGACGGAATCCGTGTTGCTGGCCTGGATAAGCCAAATAAAGCAATACATAAACACATGGATTATGGGGACCTTGAGCGTGTTCTGGAAGAGAATGCAGGAAAATTCAAAAGAGCCCTAATTGTAAGTGATGGAATCTTCTCCATGCTCGGTGAATGCGGAGATGTAGGAAAAATCCAGGCCGCAGCAGACAAATACGACGATAAATACGAAGAAGGCATAATCACAGTAATTGATGATAGCCACGGAGTTGGTTGTTTTGGAGCAACCGGGCGGGGCTGTGAAGAAGCAACAAACGGCAAATGCGATGTTATCCTTGCCACTTTTGGAAAAGGCTTTGGAAGCGATGGGGGCTACATTGCAGGAGATAAAACAATGATTGATTATTTGCGTGAATCTGCAGCAACCTATATTTATTCCAACCCAATTTCCCCCGGAACTGCAGGTGCAGCAAATGCGTCAATGAAAATTGTGGATTCTCCTGAAGGAAAAGAACTTCTTTCTAAACTGAATTCGAATATTGAATACTTCAAAAACAAAATGAAAGAAACCGGATTTGTTTTTGCAGTTGAGTCCGACCATGCAATCCAGCCAATACTAATTGGAGATGCAGCAAAATCCCGCGCATTGACTGATGGGCTCTTTGAGGAAGGCATTCTTGTAACTAATATCAGTTTCCCTGTAGTTCAAAGAGGGCGAGATGAGATTAGGGTGCAGATAAGTGCCGCGCACAGCAAAGAGGATATTGATGAATTTGTAGAGAAGGCTACCAGGTGTGCGAAGGAGGCGGGAGTGCTTTGAGTGTTGGGGGTAGCTTCCATTTTTCTTTATTTTATGATATCAAGTAGTTCTTTGAAGTTTTTTATTTCGTAATCCAGCTTAACTTTCTTAGTCCTGGAAAACTTCTCCCCATATTTAGCCAGGCACACCTTCATCCCCAGGTTCTTTGCCCCCAGCATATCCCGGTCATTATTGTCCCCCACAAAAAGCGCATCTTTTGCATCCACCTTAAGTTTCCTCAAAGCACTCTCAAACGGCGCCCTGTGCGGCTTCTTAAGCATAGTATCATCAGTCGTAACAACCGTTTCAAACAATCCATCCAGCCTGGAGAGCACCAATCGCATCCATGCCTTGTTCCTTGGCGCATCTGTCACTATCCCTATTTGTGTTTTCTTTTTCAGCTTCCGTAGCGTGGATGTTACTCCAGAGTATGGCCGGAGCGAATTGAACTTGCTCTTTAAGTACGCAACTATTGCCGCCTGCTGTATCCTCTCCGCCTGCCCAACCTCCAGCTTATATGGATGTATCACTTGGTAGAAGGTTTTCTGGTATTCCACCCCGTACTCATCATACACCTCAAATATCCTTTTATACACCTTGCTTTCTTTTTCCGGAAGCCCCTTTCTCACCATTGCTTTAGCCGCAGCCCGTGCAGCTTTCTGCTTAAAGCTCCAGAAATCCAGTAGGGTATTATCCAGGTCAAAAAGTATTGCCTTAAACATGTTTTCTCCAAACAAACTTAGAGAAGAGCATTTAAATAAAGTCTTGTGCCTCATTTGCATATGGGTAAGCTGCACAAGAACAAAGAGTACTACTCGAAAACAGAATGGACTGTTGGGAAGGTCAGGGAAGAAGTCGATTCAGGGCTGGCACTTCTCAATAAAATAGATAACCGGGTTGTAACTTTTTTTGGGTCCCACAATACCTCTTCACAATGCTTTTCTTCCTTCGTATACATAAGCGAGCACCCCGATTGCCCCGAGCACCACGCAAACCAAAATCCAAGGCACCTTCCATCCATTACCCCTGTTTGAGTTAACGATTTCAATTGCTGCTAGCACGAGCGTTATTAGGTACACAGGCCCCGAAACACACAGCAACAGGAAGATTACTACCGCAAGTAACTGGGAAACCATGCTATTAAGCTCATTTACTCCCGAAGTTAG
This sequence comes from Microcaldota archaeon, assembly GCA_030666035.1. GTDB lineage: Archaea > Micrarchaeota > Micrarchaeia > Anstonellales > Bilamarchaeaceae > CAIKOA01. Next base: position 2,296 of record DAOUYQ010000040.1, on the reverse strand, counting down.
TGCTTTTGGCCCGCTTCCGGAATAAGTGCCCGTACTTACGGATGCCACATCAACTCCCAGCATTGATGAGAGTATAACTGGAGTTAAGACGTATGCAATTATTCCGACAAACAGCAAAATAACTGTTACAAGGAGAATTTTTGCTGAAAGCATCAGCTTCTTGTTTTCTTTCATATTCTCACCGAATAAACCCCTAACTGCAGTAACATTAATAACGGCCCCTTTCCCAAACAATGCCCACATAAAGCTTTTCATATCAATTTGTCCAGATGCTTCAATATTCTTTCCAATTCCCTGTCGCTGACCATCCTGCCCATCTATTCGCACTGCCCGGGCCCAGCCCAGTACACTGCTCCATCTTCACAGTATGCAGCATTGTCTATTGTGCAAAATCCATCTTTAATATACCCATAATCCTCATCAATGCAATTAGGGTAAACCCCTCCGCAATCCGAGCCGTCCATATCCCAGTACACTACCCCTTCCCTGCAGTATGCAGCATTGTCTATTGTGCAAGACCCATCTTCAATATGCCCATAATCCGCATCGTAGCAATCCATTGCTGGGGATTCCATATAAGCCCGGTAACCCTCAGCTTCTTCATCCAGGTTCTTTATCCCACAATCATGCGTTCCGGTTGGAAATGGCATAACTCCACTCTCTATCGCGAAGTGCACATCAATAATCTCCAATTCCGGGTCTTCCAGTGATTCATACCCATATTCTACTGCATCCCAATACTCACTCAAATCATCCCCAGTTACCGTAGTCTCAATTGGAATCCAATAATCTGCCCCATCATTCACAACTACAAAGGCATGCCCCGGAATAAATGCGATTCCGGTTTCATAATCCAGTTTCTCAAGTATTGCAGCATAAAGAACTGCCCCGTCAATGCAATTCATCTGCTTATATTTCAATGAACGATATGGAAGCCTTACATCCTGCTGGTAAATTGCATTCTCAGCATTAGTTGTGCTGAAAGTGCTGGAAACATAATTTACATCCTGAAAGTAAAGCGCATAATAAACTGCAGCCAATTCTGCATGCACATTTTCCTCATCGCCCATGTATCCGATAAACTCCCCATTTGGGGAAAACTTCTTTGCTTCAGAAATAATTTCTTCTATGCAAGGGTCATTATAGGTAACCCACATTGCAATCAATGCCTCATCCCCCAATTCTGGGGAAAACACACTGGACTTTTCAATCTGCACATTCTCAGTGTCCACCCTGATTGTTTCTCCGCCGACACTGATCCTTGTCTTTAATGTTGCTGAAGTGGCACTGGATAAATCATAAAATGGCATATTATATGAGAAATGGATTCCCACTGTTTTTGTTGTGCCCGGGGGAATCACCACAGTTTGCTCAAATTTATTGGAGTGCCCCTCAATTTCTGAGCTCAATAGCACAGTAACTGTTTCTGCACCTTCATTGGTAACCTGGCATGAGAAGGCAGGAATGTCATTTGAGGTTTTATAATATTCATAGGAAGGGCTAACAATATCAAATTTTTCGCAACTTATTTCAATTTCCGGAGTGCCTGTGGACAAAGCTCCTCCGCTTTTTCCTCCCTCTCCCGGCCCAGCAGCACCGCAGCACCCTGCAAATAGAATAAACACCAAGATAATTATTCCCGTAATTAACAAGTTCCTGCCCATGCCCTAATTTCATGGAGCAGGTATATTAAAGTTTCTGGTTTCCTGCATTAAAAAAGGCCCCCAGCATCCCCGGCTCCTATAGCTCTTTTCCCCTGCGTTAATCCAGCAATCCCCTGATTTTATAAACACTCCCTGCAAAATTCGCCTATGAAATCTATTCATTTTCTCTTTGTAGTGCTGCTTCTGGCAGCTGTTTCTTTTTCTGCAGACACCCGTTCAGTGTGCTATGCAGAATGCCAGGAAGAATATGATATCGCTGTTGTTGAAGCACAGGATATGGCCACACAGATGCTCTATACTGAGCACCACACATACGGAGGGACCTGTCCGCGAGTAAGCACATATGGGGGTTCTGGGCCTTACGCTAATAAGGCCAAGTGCCTTGCCGAGTTTTTAATTTGCAGTGAAGGCTCATCCGACTGTACTCCCCAGCTCCAAGCCTGCTGCAAGGGCGAAGCAGTACTTGCTGCTAGCAACACCCTCTCTAACTGCCATACTAACTGTGACTACAATTACCCTGCTGATGGGGGCAGCCCTGATACCGGAGGAGATATCCCCCCTGAAGATTACACTGATGAAGACTGCCCCACTTCCTGCATAAATGGCAAAATTTACAGAATGGTTTATATTGG
>DAOUYQ010000100.1 GCA_030666035.1 Microcaldota archaeon | reverse complement strand
GAAGAAGTGCTGGAAGACCATGCAAAAAGGCTAGAAGGGCTTTTCCCGGACCTTGGGGGAGCTGTAGAATCAACTTCTGATGTAATTAAAGAAGAAAAGAAAAGATATCTGGAAACGCGTGAGAAAGCGGAGGGGAAAGTGGCAAGCATACTCAAGAAAGGGAAGGTTGGAGAAAAGGAACTTGAAGTGCTGTACAAGAGCCATGGGATTCCTCCGGAATACATAGCAGAAATCGGGGCAAAGGAAGGAGTGGAAGTAAAAGTTCCAATGAACTTCTATGATAAAGTGCGTGATAAGGCTGAAGGGAAGAGAAAGGAGAGGGGGGAAATAGATGTGGAGGATTTATCAAAAACAGAACTCCTTTGTTATTCTAGGAAATCTGAGTTTGATGCAAAGGTTCTTGGTGTGGTTGGAAAATATATTGTACTGGACAAAACAGCATTCTACCCTGAAGGGGGAGGGCAGGCAGGGGATACTGGAACACTTGAAAAGGAAAATATAATTAATACTATTAAAGAAGCAGGAGTTGTGCTGCATAAAGTAAAAGATTCTTCTAAATTCAGGAAAGGGCAAAAAGTCCATGGAGATGTAGATATGGAAAGAAGGAAGCAGATTAGCAGGCACCATGCTGCAGTCCATGTTCTCAATGCAGCATGCAGGAAAGTGCTTGGGAACCATGTATGGCAGGCTGGAAGCGCAAAAGACGAATTCAAGGCCCATTTAGATATTACACACTATAAGCGCATTACTGAAAAGGAGCTAAATGAAATTGAACTGCTTACCAATGAATACATCATGCGGGAGGTGCCCATAAAAGTAGAGGTTCTTCCAAGGAATGTGGCTGAAGAAAAATATGGATTTGGCCTATATCAGGGAGGAGCGGTTCCTGGAAAAGAGATACGTGTTGTGGTGATAGAGGGAATAGATGCAGAGGCATGCGGCGGAACCCATGAAATGCTGGATTCTACTGGAGAAATTGGGGCATTCAAGATAGTGAAGAGGGAAAGTGTGCAGGATGGGATTGAGAGAATTACATTCAAGGTTGGGGCTGAAGCAATAAAATTCATGCAGGAAAAAGAGGCTATCTTGAGGAAAGCTGCGGGGGTTGTAAGCGTGAGCGATAAGGAGCTTCCACAGACTGTTGAGCGATTCTTCACTGAATGGAAAGCCCAAAGAAAAGAAATAGAAAAAATGAAAGAGCGCTTTGTAAAAGAACTGGCAAAAGAGCTTGTTGAGCGGAGCAAAAAGGAAGGAATTGTTGAAGAAGAATTGGATGAGGGGCAGAAAATTCTTGCAAAAATCGGGGAGATTGTTTCCAAGGAAAAGGGAACTATGGTGATATTGAAAGGGAAAAATGGAGCATTAGTATGTGCTGCAGGGGAAGGGGCAAAGAAGAATGCAAAAGAACTTTTGGAGAAAATGAAGGGTGCAAAAGGCGGGGGGAATGAACGTATTGTAATGGGAAAGCTGGGCTAAATCAAGGTTGGATCTTCTAGAAACTTGAGTTTGTCCGGTCTTTCCGTAATTTCTTCAAGCAGATCCCCAATCATCAAACGGTTTCTGGAGAGAAGTTCTTCTGGGAAAAGATTCTCAGTTTTGCGAATTATGCAGTTTAGGTTTTGGCTAAGGCCATCTTTGGTATAATAGTATGCCCCTCCGTGGTTTGCTTTGTATTCAGTGTAATCCGAATTAAAGGAATTGGAAACAATATTAGCAGAAACAAGGGTAGATGAAAGGCTGGGATTAACCATCACATGCCCATAATTTGGAGGAATAAATACAATATCCCCCTTTTTGCATTTGGTTATGATGCAGTCCATGCTGTCATCTTTGTGTAGAGTCTGCATAATAAACACTGCTTCCCCATTCAGGATTTGATAAAGTTCAGGGTAAGTAAGGCCCTCCTTGGCTTCTGTGTGGTAGTGCCCATAAGTTTTCACATATTCTTCCCCAAACATCCTTGGGGGAACTACAGTAATATCATAGCGGAGGGGTTCAGATTTGTACACTTCCCGGAACATGTAATATGCAATTCCATCCGGGCCTGCTTTTTTGGGGTCCATTAAAACTTCTAAAAGCTGGGAAACCATCCGCGTAGAATATTCCAGAGGCTCTCCATCCTTGTGTATAATCCTGCCTATAAGATCCAACTTAAATGGAGATTCGTAAAAAATCAGATTAATCACCTTTCTTTGTGGGCTCAGCGTCGCCTTTGTGCCGTCCAAATTCCATCTTGCGGTCTAATTTATGGGTAACAACCAGCTTTTCTTTTTTCAGTTTGGTTAGGATAATTCTCAAAAAGACTACGAATTCCTGCCTCTCTGCACGGTATTTCTTGAGCTTGTTCTCCATTTCATCCATTAGTTTGGTTAAGCGGACGTAGAATTTGGAGCTAACGTGTTTCATGCGCTCCGGGTCGTTCATTGTTTCATAGAGAACCTGCTTGATTACCTGCATCTTTTTCTCAAGCTGCCTTGCCTCTATATCATCGTGTTCTATTTTTACTTCTAGGTCCTTTGCAATGAGGGCGATTTCTTCCCAACTCTTGTCTCCAACCTTCTCAAGAAGGTCCTTGTGAATATCCATCCGAAGTATATTCAATAGAAAAGCATTAAAATTTACATTCTAAAAGAAAAACCATGCTGAATCCAATTAGGGGGCTTATAGATAGACATTTTACAAAACTTACTCCGAAAGAAAAGGAAACAGTAATTGATAACATTAAGGCGGGAACCTGCCCTTCAAACGATTTCTATGTTATGACGGCGCTTGCAGCAGTAATTGCAACCCTGGGAATAATTATTGGGAATACAATAGTCGTTATAGGGGCAATGGTGGTGGCTCCCTTGTTGGCTCCAGTCCTTTCATGCTCCCTGGCTGGAGTAAGGGGGGAAGTTGCAATGTTCAACCGCTCAATACGGGAGGAAATAAAGGGGGCCTTGTTGGCTATTGCTATTGCAATAATTGTCGCATATATTGTCCCTGAATATGAATTGACCCAGGAATTTTTGATGAGGGTTCAGCCAACCTTGCTGAATCTTGGCATTGCATTTGCAAGTGGGCTTGCAGGCGCATATGCATTGGCCAAGCGATTGGATTACACTCTTCCGGGAATTGCAATTTCCGTGTCCCTTATCCCACCGCTATGTGTAGCCGGAATATCAATTGGGCTTAGGCTGGGTTGGGAATTTACAATGGGTGCGCTCCTGCTGTTTGTTTCTAACATAATCGCAATTACCCTGGCGGGATACATTGTTTTCTGGATGGTGGGCCTAGGGCCCCTCTGGTATTGGGATGAAGAACAGACAAGGAAGAAAGTGTATACCTCTATTGCACTTATGCTCCTTGTTGCAATTCCGTTAGGCTGGATAATGTGGACAACCCTGGAAGAGAGATACCTCCTAACTGAAACAAGGGATGTGCTTGAAGGGCAAATTGCCGGGATAAAGCATACAACAATAGATGATATCTATTATGAAGCGGAGGGGGACGTGCTGTATGTTGTTGCTGAAGTTGAATCCCCGGCAATGTTTAGCCCACAACGGGTTGCAGAAATGCAATATGCATTAAAGGAGCGGCTTGGGAGGGACATAAACCTGGAGCTCAAAATTACCCTTATCGAGACAGTTGGTGCAGAAGATTAGTCTCTCTTTTAATTTATTATGGTGCTTAGAATAACGCCCAAGGACCCGTAGTCGAGTGGTTAAGACGCCACTCTCACAGCACCTTTTGAGGATTTCTCAACAGGTGTGGGTACAGTGGAAATCCCCGGTTCGATCCCGGGCGGGTCCAACCGAACCGCGGAAGGGGACACCCCCTCCCCCAAGCATGAGGTAATAAAGGAGTAAAGAAAGCTTTAAAACAAAAAGACATGGATGTAATATGGTGTTTTTTGGTTCCGCTTTTTGCGTAGCTTAAAACACCCATAAAAAGCGAGCCAAGGTAGCTCAGTTGGTTAGAGCGCCAGACTCATAAGAGCGTGTTGTTCTTTTATGAGTTCTGAGGCGTAAGCCGATGATTGATATCGGCGCTCTGGGTAATCTGGAGGTCGAGGGTTCAACTCCCTCCCTTGGCATTAATCCTCTTCTGGAATGCCCCCCTCA
>DAOUYQ010000063.1 GCA_030666035.1 Microcaldota archaeon | reverse complement strand
CAGCCCTTCACTTTTTGAAAACAAAAAGTGCAGGTTAAGCGACCTTTGGCCGCAGCCCTTCACTTTTTGAAAACAAAAAGTGCAGGTTAAGCGACCTTTGGCCGCAGCCCAGCATTTTGTAAACAAAATGCAGGGGAAGGGATTTGAACCCTCGTAGGCACTAAGCCACTAGACCCTCAATCTAGCACGTTTGACCAAACTCCGCCACCCCTGCAAAATTTTTTGCTGCTGTTTTACGCTGTGGTAAAAATTTTATAAAAACATGCCCCATTTTAAGCTACTTTTGTGTTTTATTCCAAGCTTTTTAGCACGTCTTCTTCTCATAAAACCCTCCCAAGTCGGGCTTTATGGCCTACCACAGTATCTATCCTTTCAAATCAAAAGGATAAGTGTCTATTCCTTGGAGAGATATCTTTTAAAAACCTCGCGCCTTCCCGCAGGAATAATAATCTTTCGAGTGAAAATCTTTCATGGAAAAAAGGGAAACAGAAAGGGCAGGCCTAATCGCACTAACCATAAACATTTTTCTCTTCATCATAAAACTAATTGCAGGAATCCTCTCCGGAAGCCTTGCAGTACTTTCTGATGCATTCAATTCGTTCCTGGATATCCTCTCTTACTTCCTCGCATTCACTTCCATAAAGCTTGCAGCAAAAGGCCCGGATGCAGACCATCCTTTTGGCCACAGAAGGGCAGAGCCCCTCTCCGCCCTGGTAGTTGCAATCTTCACCGGAATAGTAGGTTTCGAAATCCTAAGGACAGCTGCAGAAAACATCCTCTCAGAGGAAACGCTCGTCACAATAACTATATTCACGTTTATTGTCCTCTTAATCAGCATCGCCCTCAAATCCATGCTTTATTTTTACCTGGGAAAAAAAGCAAAGAAGCACAAAAGCACCTCCCTTGAAGCACTTGCAGTGGATTCAAAGAATGATGCCCTCACTTCTTTTGTGGCCCTTTTGGGAGTCTGGGCCTCTTCCACAGGGATATTTTTTATGGATAAACTGGCGGCAATCGTAATTGCAATTTACATTATCTATGCAGGATACAACATTGCCCGCAAGAACATAGGTTACTTAATGGGCAGGAGCCCGCGCACAGAACTCACAGCCAAGCTCTGGAACACCGCATCAGGAGTGAAGGGAATAAAGCGCATCTCAAACCTCCGTGCCCACTATGTAGGCGACCGCGTGCATGTAGAAGTGGAAATAGTCCTCAGCAAGAAACTGAAGCCTGAAAAAACCCATGAAATAGGCGAGAATGTGCAAAATGCACTTGAAAAAATTGACCTGGTCCAGCGCGCATTCATCCACATAGATTACGAATAATCCCCTGCCACTTTGGAGCGAGTGAATCCTTCGGGCTCACTCAAAAAGCCTTATTCCCCAATAACCTTAATCAAAACCCTCTTCTTTCTCCCCCCATCAAACTCACAATAAAATACCTGCTCCCAGGGCCCGAAATCCAATTTTCCATCAGTAATTGGAAGCACAACCTGGTGCGCCATCAATTGCCTCCAGATGTGCGCAGCCGCATTGCCCTCCCCCACATTATGCTTATACTCTGCATTATATGGCACAAGCCTCTGCAGGTTCTCAATATAATCCTGAATCAGGCCGCCCTCATTATCATTTACAATTACTGCAGCAGTAATGTGCATAGGGTTCACAAGCACGAGGCCTTCCTTTACCCCGGACTTTTCCACAGCCCCCTCCACCTCCCCCGTAATCCGCACAAACTCTATTTTCTCGTCCGTATTAAAGCTAAGGTATTCAGTATACGATTTCATTTTCCCACCTATTTTGAAAGCAGAAGATGCTCAGCCTCAATCTTAGCAAGCTCCTCAAAGAAATATTTCACATGCCCATCATTAACCTCGCTTGCAGCCATCCTGTATGCTTCAACTGCCCCCGCTTCCCTCCTGTGGAATTCTGCCAGGTTTTCCTCAATGCTTTCCCTTGCCTTATCCTTATCTGTTTCCAGCCCTTCAATATCCGGCATCTCTGCTCCCATCAGCTTCACAATCACTTCCGCGTGCTCCCTCTCAGCTTTCATAAGCGCCTTAAACATTTTCTGCGCCCACACATCCTTGGCATTTTTGGAAACATTCCTATAGAAATTAACAGCGCCCACTTCAAGCTGAAGCGCTTCCTGCAGGTGCTTCCTTGAAACCTCATCTATTGGTTTTCCCCAAAGTGGCCCCCATTCCTCCACAGGCACTACATTCACCTTATATGCCCCGCAGAATGGGCACCTGCTTGGTGCATCAATTCCCAAATACGGGTCACCGCAAACCTTGCATATAAATAGTTGGTATTTTCCCATTTAGCTCACCTTAAACAATGAGCATATTCAAATTGCAACATTTATAATTCATTTCGTTTTCAATGAGCGGAATGCATCAAGCGCCTTTTCGATCTCATCCTCCTTAATCACATACCCAATCTCCAGATAAGATGATTCAAGCTCAATTACATTCACCCCCCTCTTTGCAAATTCAGAAGTAAAAAGTGCAATTACTCCCGGAACTTCAACCGCACTTTTTGGCAGCTTTATCCTAAAAATTGCCAGCCCCTCTATTATATCTATTATCCCTATTCCCAGTTTCCCTATCTCTTTTGCCACTTCCGGGGAATCAGTAACCACTGAGGCATACATGAGCCCCATAATCAGGGAGATATTTTCCCCCTTTTCCATTTTCTCAACAAGGCGGGCGATTTTGGGCACATCCTCAAGTGCATAATCCAGCACGATGTCTGTGAATCCGCTCTCCATAGTATATCTGCTTTGCTTAATTATGGCGCGCAGCTTTTCATTGAGGCCTTTTGCGTGCACCAGGTGTATCCTCCGGAGCCCCATAAGGATGCTCTCACTGCTTACTTTCTTCTTTAGCCTCCTCTCTATGCTGGGTTTCAGGTACTCTGCTGCAGCAGAATAGTTGAGTACCCCTGCCTCAATGCTCCAGAGCAGGAGCGGCTGTTCCTGCACGAGTTCCTCCACCGTCTTGGAAATACTCATATTTAACACCATTTTTCTATTTTTGTTAGATTTTGTTAGTTTATTTATAATATGAGTAATGTTTTAAACCATATCGATGAACATGAGAGCGATTCACAGACTTGCACCTGCTGCCCCAGAAAGGCTCTTCAAGAGAAGCCAGCCTAGCCGCAGCTGCCCCTCAATAGGCTCCGCAGGCCTGATGGTTGATAAGCTAAGCAATAGGGTAAAGGGGATAATCCCCCAGCTTTTGACCTGCACAAACCAGCTAATTGATGTTCTTGATACTGCACAAGAGATGGCAAGGAAAGAAGGTGCAACCCGTGCCACGGTGCGCGTTTTTCTCCCTTCTTTCCGCAGCCTGAACCGCACCCAAAGGGGCCGGAGGCTTGCAGCATTCCTGCGGGAATTCGGAACAAGCCCTAGCAATGAGTCCATAAACCGCTTTGAAGGCATAATTCCCTTTAATTCCAATTCCCGCGAATTTATGGCGATATATCTTGGAATGAACAGCCCATCCCGAGTGAGCAGGGAATCACTTATTGCCCGTGAGAATGAAAAAGCACTTCGCGCCTCAAGCAACCTGGAAGTGCGCCCAATAAACCCGGATTATTCAGTTAGGCTTGCAACCCAGAATGATGTCCCTCAACTGGTGGAGCTATATGGCAGCATCTTTACCAGTTATCCTATGGAGCTTAATTCCCAAAACATTTCTTCTATGGTAGAATCCACCCCCACCCTAATATCAGTTTATGGGGGGAAGGTGGTAGCTGCACTTGCTGCTGAGCATGCGGCAATAGAAATTAATGGCCTTGGAACAACCCAGCTAATTGAGATTAGTGAAGCAGCAACAGACCCTGGGCATAGGGGAAACCGGCTGTATTCCCACATGATTGGAATGTTTCTCTCAACAATTGAGCGCGAGCTTGGGAGTGATGCAACAATTGTTTATGCAGAGACCCGCGCATCTCACCCTGCTGCAGCAAGAGGTGCAATCCTAGCAGGGGGAAAGGTAAGCGGATTCCTAAACAAGCATTGCGTTATAAATGCAGTAAGGGACGTTGAAGAAATAGGAGAATATGAAAACCTGAATGTAGTTTCTTTCTAGGTGAACTTCATGGAAGCAATAGAATACTTGCGGGAAATGGTGGAAATCCCCTCCACCTTTCCCAATGAACAAAAGATGGGGGAATACTGCCAAAAGAAGCTGGAATCATTTGGCTTTTCTGTACAGGCAATTGAGCTGGAAGGCGGCCGCCCCAACATAGTTGCAACCCGGGGGAAAAACCCAACCCTTGCATTCATGGGGCACATGGATACCGTTCCGGCATATGGGAAGTGGAATACCAACCCCCACCAATTAGTGGAAAAAGAAGGCAAGCTCTATGGGCTTGGGGCAGCGGACATGAAGGGAGGGCTCGCAGCTATATTCTCTGCGCTTGAAAAAACAGATTCTCCAGCAATGGTGGTTCTAACTTCAGATGAAGAAAATAATTCTGCAGGAAGCCATCTTTTAGTTTCCCGCCCGAAACTCTTTGAAGGAATAAAATTCATGGTTGCAGCAGAGCCCACCGAACATGGAAACAAAGAAGGCAGCATCCTCCTTGGAAGGCGTGGGCGCGCAGTATACAAAGTTGATGTGCATGGGCGCTCAGCCCATGGAGCCCACACCGAGCGGGGAATAAATGCAATAGAAAAAGCATCAGAATTGGTTCTTGCATTGCGGGATTTCCCCCTCAGGAAGAATACTGAAATTGGAAGCGAATCCCTTTTTGTGCGCGAAATCTCCGGAGCCAACACATCGCTTTCCATTCCCGAATCCGCATCTTTTTGGATTGATGTGCACCTTGTGCTTGGGCAGGATGCAGAAAGTGAATGCACCAGGCTACAAGAATTCCTGCAGAATATCTATCCTGAGTGCTCTGTTGGAATTTTTGACCGTGGCCTCCCATACAATATGCCGTTTTATACCCCCCCAGAAACCCCGGAAGCAGAAATCCTTGCTTCAATTGTGCGCGAAGTTGTTGGAAACACATCCTTTTCGCACGGAGAATCAGTTGCGGATGAAAATGTGTTTGCCCAACTTTTTCCTGCAGTAAGTTATGGCCCTCTTGGGCGCAACTACCACTCCGCAAATGAATATGTGGAAAAGGAAAGCCTGATTAATTGTGAGCAAATTTACCAAAAATTAATTAAAAAATAATAAAAAGAAAAAAGAAAGAGACCTAACAAATCTCTTTTTCTATACAATCATCTGCATTTAGAAGCTCATTGCACTGCTCGCTCTGTGCATCCGGCCCAACAACCGGGCAGGTTGCAATCTCCTCCCCATCGCTGTTGTAGAAGGTTGAACCGCCGCCCAGAAGGGAGCTTACAACGCGAATATGCTCTCCGCACACATAAACATTTGCAACATTCTCATTTCCGCAGAATTCCTTGGCTTTTTCTTCCAGGGCTTCTTCTGGGGTTGGGCACTCAGTTTCCCATGGCCTTATGCATTCTCCAAGGGTTTCGCACCACTCGTAGCCTGCACTTCCAACGCATCCATGTTCATCAGTGTCATTTCCAACTATTGGGGTTTCAGGGCATTCAGTTTCCCATGGCCTAATGCACTCCTGGAGTGATTCACACCATTCATAA
>DAOUYQ010000130.1 GCA_030666035.1 Microcaldota archaeon | reverse complement strand
TGGTGGCTCTGCACGAACCTGGTCAGGCCGGAAGGAGCAGCCATAAGTGCTTTGTACCATGCTTGAGAGACCGGAGATGGAGCTGATGGCAGTGGCTCCACATGAAGGATGTTTTGCAATTTAGGGAGCCCACCACTCATTTTTGCTTAGAAAGAGGAAGGGTGAGGGTTATTTCTGCGCCTTTTCCGCCTTTGGATTCTATATGGAAAGTGCCTCCGTGCTGATCCACGATGAACCTGCAGTGGATGAGTCCTATTCCGTTGATTTGCCCGTTGCCTTTCTTTTTTGTGGAGAAGCTTTTGCCTGCATTGGCCATTTTCAGCTGCCTTGGGGTAAAACCGTTGCCATCATTTTTTATTGAAATTTCTGCCATGCCCGGCTGCGTTTTTGATTTTTTTGCCGTAACATCGACCCTTGTTGCTCCTGCCCTTAGTGCATTTGAGAGAAGGTTCTCAAAGAGGAGGAATGCCTCAATCCTGTCAACATTCAGCACCACATCGGATACTGGGTGGTCGTAAAATATTTCGAAGGTCTTCCTTCCCCCTGGGCGGATTTTCTTCGCTGCCTGGGCTGCAACAATTCCCTTCAGGGACATTGGGTTGCCGTTCATGAGCTTGCTTACCGGGTGGTCGGGGTTCGTTTTTAGGAATTTCGCCATCTCATCGATTGGGAGGTCTGTGAACTGCTCAAACAAGCAGTCGGCAGTGCCCGCCCCATTTGCCCCAATCAGGGGAGCGGTATCCCCAAGGATGCGCTCGAGGCTGATGTCTTCCCTTACCAGCATGTGCGGGCCGCCAATCAGGATATTCAGGACTTTGTTGATGTAAAGCTCGGAAAGGTAAATGCTTCTGAAGAATATACCTCTATCATCGTCATCACGAAACGGATCTTCCTCGGTCCTGTTATGGGTGGATTTCAGCTTGGCAAGGAAGGAAAGGATGTTCTCTATCGCTTCCTTTGCTTCTTCTGTGGAGCCGGTCCAGTCCAGTTGCTTGAGGAGGGCGGAGAACTCCTTGCGGCTTGTATCAGTAAAAAGGCTGCTGAGGTCCAGCCTGGTGGATATATTCTGGAGCATATGCCTCACAAACCTGCAGAAGGACTTGCGCATGTCCAGGGGGAATGGCTTCTCTGCCATTGGAGGAACAGTACTGGTTTTCCTGGCCTCCCCTTGGGATTGGATAGGGGCGGATTTTTTGTGCATATATTGATTGTATGTGTTAAAAAGAGTTTATAAATGTTATGAATTAAGCTGTCGTTATGAATGCGCAAGCGTTTAATCGTTTTTCTTCGAGAGGAAAAGATGGAAAAATTGTACAGGCTTCTTTACCCTATGAGGATTGTGCTGGTTACGAGCAGGGCAAAAGGGAAGGACAACATAATGACTGCGGCGTGGTGCTTTCCGCTTTCAATGGACCCTCCGCTTTTTGGGGTTTCGCTTAGCGATTCGCGGCATTCTTTTTCTGTGATGGAGGAGGGGAAGTGCTTCGGGATTAACCTTGTTGCCCCTGAGATGCGGGAGGCTGCGCTTCTCTGCGGAACCAAAAGCGGGAGGGAAGTTGATAAATTTGCAGAAAGCGGGCTCACAAAGGAGGAAGGGGAGAAAATTGGGTGTGCGCTAATTGGGGAATCACCGGTGAGCATTGAGTGCAGGCTTGTGGACACGATAAAAACCGGGGACCATTATTTGCTTGTGGGCGAAGCGGTAAATGTGAAGAAAAGGAAGGAGAGCAAAGGGCTTTACCAGAAGGCGGGAACAGACTGGATTGAAGTTTAGTGTAACCATGGTTACATTTTGCCTTCCTCTGCAGCCTTCAGCACATTCTTCATTAGGCAGGCAACAGTGAGTTTCCCTACGCCTCCGGGAACAGGAGTAATTCTTGCTTTATCTTTTAGGGCTTCAAAATCCACATCCCCAACCAGTTTGCCTTCTACGCGGTTAATTCCAACATCAATTACCGCCGCGCCTTCGCGCACCATATCTTCCTTGATTAGCTTGGGCTTTCCAACTGCAACAATCAGGATTTCTGCGCGCTTGGTGTGCGCACCCAGGCCTTGGGTCCTGCTGTGGCAGATTTCCACAGTGGAATTGGAATTCACAAGGAGTGCGGCCATGGGTTTTCCAACCATGTTGCTGCGCCCGACTACCACTGCATCCTTTCCGCTTGGGTCAATTTCATAGTAATTTAGAATTTCCATTACTCCCTGGGGGGTTGCGGGAACAAATGTGGGGTTCCCTGCAACCAGCCTTCCTAAGCTATAGGGATGCAGGCCATCCACATCCTTTTCAGGGTCAATTCCCTCCAGGATTTTGTTTGCATCCAAGTGGGGGGGAAGGGGGAGCTGCACAATCATTCCGTGCACAGCAGGATCATTGTTTAATTTGTGGATTAATTCAATTAGCTCATCCCCAGTTGTGCTTTCCTTTAGGTGGTGTTCCCTGGCAGTTATTCCTGCGTCTGCTGCACGCTTGAGCTTGGTTCCAACATAAGTTTTGGATGCTGGGTCTTCACCTATACGGACTATCGCCAGCCCGGGAGAGAAGCCGAGTTTTTCTACGCCAGCTTTTACTTCTTTTAGTATTTTTTCTGCTACAGGCTTTCCTTCGAGTATCATGCAGGGATAACTCTGAAACTGCTTAAAAATGTTCTTGGAAGGAATTGTGTGCAAAAATGTAACCTTTATAAACAGGAACAGCCATATACTATAAACATGCCTCAGTGTCCGATAGAGCTAGCGCAGAACGGAATAATATCCAATATTACAGTAAATGGGATAGAGGCTCCGAAACTTTTAGCCCGTGCATACTCTGACGATGAGATTATCGGAGCGGCAATAAAAAGCATGGTGTTCAATAGTACGCTCGGGGCTTTTGTTCGCTCAATGATGATTAAAACCATCGGGTTGGCCGGGGACATGGAGGATGCAGTTAATGTGCTGCTTCCGCTTCTGGATTCTGCGCAGGCAAAAAATCGGGAAAAATATACTTCACAAACCGACTTTGGAAATGGAGAAATAAAATATAAACCAGATAAAAACGCGAGGGTAAGGGAAGCCACCCTTATTGCAATAGAACAAATTGTCAATAGGCAGGAGGGGGGCATCAAAAAACCGGTTGCAGGAGAGTTTGGAAAAACGATTGTATCCTGTGCGCTTTTGGACCCTTCTGAACCAGCAAGAATTACAGCTGCACGCCTAATTGGGACAAGGGGCACCAGGCAGGTAGCTGGCCTTTTAGTTGGGCATACTGCAAATGCAAACTCTGCAGGGGATACTCTTCTTTATGCGCGTGGAGAAGCTGCAGTTAACATAATTGTGGAAGTGATGAAGGAGAGAAGAATAACCGGAACTTTTCTAAGTGTGCTTCTGGGTCTTGCAACAACCGGGGAAGAAGGAAACCAGGTTT
>DAOUYQ010000026.1 GCA_030666035.1 Microcaldota archaeon | reverse complement strand
GAGCACATGTTCTGCTCATAAAACCCTCCGCTTGTCGGGCTTTATGGCCTAGGGGTTTGGTATATTCCCCGGTGTATATTTCCAAAGAAAAATGATTTTTGGGCATATTATTTGCGTTTTATTCCGAGGCAAAAAGCGGATCTTGAGCTTGGCTCAAGAGCTGTAACCCGTAGGGTTACTCAATCGTGAACTTTGTTCACGAGAAGAAAGCGAAGATTTCTCAGAACTGAAAACGGGCTGCGAACATTTTTAACTGTTATAGGATTATTCCTAGCATGCTCTCCCGCTTATCGCTTTTTTTCTTAATCCTCATCATGGCTTCTCATGCGATTACAAATGTTTCCACTTGCTCCGAACTTACGCTTGAAAACGAAATTTACACTCTGAACGCCTCTCTGATTGGAAACCTGTCCAATGGAAGGTGCATTGAGCTGAGCGCAGATAATATCACTTTGGACTGCCAGGGCTACAACATCACAGCTGATTCCGGAGGCAGAACCTATGGGGTATATGTAAGCGGTGATGATTATGCCAGCATACTAAACTGCAACATCGATGGATACAGATATGGAGTTTATTTCAGAAGTGTCCACGATGGTTCTATAATCAACAATACAATTGTGAATAGTACGTATACTGGAATTTATCTCGGTTATTCAGCATGCTACGAAAATCTCATATTTCACAATAGAATTACTGGTTCTTTACGCTATGGAATCAGGAATACTGGCAGCCCCGAGAATAACCTGATATATGACAATTACTTCGCTCTCAACAATAATAATGCACGGGATGAAAATGGCACCAACTTCTGGAATACTACCTACAACTGCTCTGGAGGCCCGAGCATAACTTTGGGGCCTTGCATTGGGGGCAACTACTATGATGATTATACAGGCACTGATGCAAACAGTGATGGAATAGGGGATACGCTCGATTATAGCATACCCAATAAGGGAGCCATTGATTACCTCCCTCTTGTTTCCCCCATCAACCTCACGATAAATTCCTGCTCTGTTCTTGATAAACCAGGGACCAGCTATTTCCTCAACGAATCAATAAGCGGAAACCTCTCCAGCGGAAGATGCCTGGATATAGATGCAGGCAACATCACCCTGAATTGCATGGGCCACACAATCAGCGGCACCTACACTGGCAATACATTCGGGGTATACACAAGCGGAACAAGCAACATTACCGTGATAAACTGCACAATCCTAAACTACTATTCGGGAATATGGTACAGAAGCAGCGACAGCGGCCTGATTGAAAACAACACAGTGAAAAACAGCAGTTTTGCAGGCATCCACCTTGGCTGGCAGGACACATTCAACAATACCCTAAAAGGAAACCGGGTTACTGATTGCACTCAATATGGAATCAGGATCACTCCCCTTCCCACCAGCAACACAGTTCATGATAACTATCTTGCTTCCAACACCATCAATGCGATTGACCTAAACGGCACCAACTTCTGGAACAGCACCTACTGCGCATTCAGCCCAAATATAATCGGGGGGCTCTGCAGCGGAGGAAACTATTATGATGATTACGCCGGCTGGGACAGTGATGGCGATGGCATTGGGGATTCCTCCACGCATGAGATAGAGGGTGGAACCGGAACCATCGATGCTTTCCCCCTTACTCTGCAGCAGCCTCCAGCCCCTCCCAGCGGCAATGGAAAAGCAGAAGAAGAAATGGATATTGGCTGGGAGCTCATCTGCCCGGATAATTCCCTAAGATTTGAATCTTCTGAAAATGGCGATGCCCTCCCAAATGTCAGGATTGTCCTCCAGTACAAGCTCCAGGACATCCATTACCTTACCCAGGGGACAGAATATACAAATTCAAAAGGAATCGCAGAATTCCCTATTGTTAATGATGGGGCATACCGTTTTTTCGCAACCAAAGATGGTTACGGAAACCTTAAAGATACATTCAGCCTGGAGCTTTGCCCCGAAGAACCCCCCGAAGAGGTTATTGAAGAAGAACAACCAGAGGAAGAGCTGCCAGTTGAGCAGGAAGAAGAGGCCGGAGAAGCTCTTCCCGAAGAAGAACCCAGCGGAACACCGGATGAAGTTGGAGAAGAACCGCCTTTTACCCAACCCAGCGAGATATCAAAGGATGTTGTTCCGATGGTTGAAAAGGAGGAGCACATATCCGAATCAAAGCTGGAAACCGAAGAATGCTGCCTTTTGGGCATATGCTGGTTCAAGTTCATATTCTGCTGGTATTGGTGGGCATTGCTTGTTTTCATCCTTCTCCTCCTGTTTCTTGGCAGGAAATTCCAGCGTGCGGTTCCAAAAAACAAACCCAAAAAATAAATGCCACCAATTCCTTTTTTAATTATGCTTTCCCATACGTCACACATGAGCGTAGTAATCTCCCTTGGCGGAAGCATGGTAAACGGAACCGGCAACCCAGACCTTGCATTCCTGAAAAAGTTCAAGTCCCTGCTTAAAGGAAAAGAAAATATCGGAATAGTTGTTGGCGGAGGAAAGCTCGCCCGCGATTATGTAAAAGCCGCCTCCAATTTCTCAAAAAACCAGTTCTGGGGAGACTCCCTTGCGGTCCAGGCAACCAGGCTCAACGCAGCCCTTGTAACCCGTGTGTTCAAAGAGGAAGCGTGCCCAGTTGTTTTCCAGGATTTTGAGAGCGCAGCCCTTGCCTCAAAAGAATACAGGATAGTAGTAATGGGCGGAACAATCCCCGGCATAACTACGGACACTGATGCAGTCCTCCTTGCAGAGGCCATGGATGCAAAACGCCTCATAAATATAAGCAATGTGGACGGAGTCTATGATTCTGACCCAAGAAAAAACAAAAAAGCAAAAATGTTCAAAAAAATGAGCTACACCCAGCTCATGGGCCTTGCAAATGCCTCAGACACAAGAAAGCCCGGAACCAATTTTGTATTTGATGTGATTGCCTGCAAGCTTGCCGCAAGGACAAAAATGGAACTTCATTTTGTAGGCGGAAAAAACATCCTGGACCTTTCCAAAGCCCTAAAAGGCCAGCCCCACAGAGGCACTACAATAAGAGGGCCTTAAACCCAGGTAGTGTTGCAATGAAGGACAGGAGATTTGAAACACTGGCAATCTGCTTATTAATAACCTTCTTTGCGGGACTGGCTGCAGCCCTTCTCCTCTTTAGTTACTTTACCCCTGCAAAAATGATGCATCTGGCAGGGGGATGTGCAGCAGAAGGCGAACCAATTGGTGCAGAAGGAATGCCCAACTCCTGTTGCCAGGGCCTAACTCCCATGGGTGGCTGGCCCGGAGGCTACGAAGGCAACTGCACACCTCCACCTCCGCCAACGGGCCCCTCAATATGCTCTAATTGCGGAAATGGAATATGTGAAACAGAAACGGGTGAAAATAAATGCAATTGCCCCCAGGATTGCACAAAAGAATAAATAAGAAAATAAAGCTCAGGCCTTTGCGGACTTGAGTATTTTTGCAAGCTCTTTTTCTCCCATCATCCGGAATTTCTTATCCGTGTTGTATGCATAAGTAATCTCCATATTCCCAGGAAGAATTTTTGTTTCACTGAATTTCTTCAGTGCATCTACCGCTGCCCCAATGCTCTCCATCAGCCCCATTTCAGGGGAATATTTGGCTTCAAGGTATTCATCCACTTCCTTCTTTGCGTTCCCAACAGAGTCCGCATAATACCCGGTCATTGCACCGCTTGGCTCCGCTTCAAAGAGTTCCGGCCCATCCGGCCCAATTCCTGCAATAAGCAGGGAAACCCCAAATGGCCTTATTCCCCCATACTGGGTATAAAGCTGCATTATATCACAGACTCCCCTTGCAATTGATTCAGGGGATGCAGGCTCATTATAAGTCATCCTGTGCCTCTGCGCATTGTTCCTTGCCATTTCGATAAGCTTTCTTGCATCTGCAATAAGCCCGCTCGCGGTAGCGGAGATATGCGTATCAATCTCGAAAATTTTTCTAAGCGAATCGGACACGATAAGCCCGGAATGCGTGCTCTTGTATGCAATGAGTGCTACCCCCTCATGAGAGGTTATGCCTATTGCGGTTGCCCCCCTTTTTACTGCCTCCTTTGCGTATTCTACCTGGAAAAGCCTTCCATCCGGGCTGAATACTGTAATTGTCCGGTCATATGCCTGTGGTGTAACTCCATACATAATAACTCACCTTGTTTATTGTGGATTTGAATACAAACCTTTTAAAGCTGCCCATCTCCCTGCAGTTTTCTGAGCCCCTTCCCCAGAGCCCTTTCTACTCCCCACATGCTTGCTTTCATTGCTTCTGCAATGATGCCTATTCCCATAATGGCGCAGCCCAGGCCCATTATGCCCCAGCCCAGGTGCATATTTTCTCCCGCAGCTGCCCGGGATAATGCCCCTGCTGCAATTCCCCCAAATATGCCGCATAAAGCGCACACCCCGGCAACCCTGGCAGCGCAATACTCTTTCATTCCATTAATCCCATTTACAATTTTTTCAGCTTTCCTTTCCCCTATTTTACTGGAGAGCATCCCCATCAGCCCCTTTGCCCTGGAATAGCCCATAAGCCTGAAATCAGTGCTGCAGCTTTCCATCTCCGCTGCAGCAGCGTATGCAATTCCAGCAAGCGCCCTGTGTTTCATTCTTTCGCTTCCATGAACCATTGCCCATCCGAGTGCCTTTTCCGCAAGCGCTTTTTCAGAGAGGTTATTTTTCCTGCTCAGGATTTTTACAAACTGCGTAAGGTATTGCGGGCCCAAAAACCCTGCAACAATTTCCCCGCTTCTTTTGTTGCTTTCCAATATCCTTTCCAGTGGATAATCTGCATTCTCATTTCCCCGCTGAATGCCCCGTTTATATTTTATTAGCTCAGAAAGGCTGCCCCTCTCAGTGAATAAACTCATTTTTTTAAGGAATTCCATATCTTGTGCACATTGTGGGTCAGAGCGCATCCTTCCTGCAAAAACCATAATTTCTTCTTTAAGTGCTGCCCTTTTTGCCTCTCTTCTTCGTTGCCTCTTCGAAATCGGGTGTTTTGCCCTCAAAATAGCTCCCCGGTTTCCAGGGTTGGGCACTCCAGGACGCACTCTACGCATTATCATTACTGCATTTTTATGTGTGGCAGCTTTTTTATTTCTATGGTTTTTTCACGGTTAACTATTTATTCCTTAATATTGAATCCCCCCTATGGAGCGGCGCATCCCATGGCATTCAATAAGCCGAGACAAAGTGCTAGAGCGGTTGGGGAGCCGCATGCACGGCCTTAGCGAAGCAGAAGCAAAAGAGCGCCTGGAGAAATTCGGAAGAAATGAAATAGCACTGGAAAAAAAAATATCCATTCTCTCCATTCTCATTGACCAGTTTAATGATTTTCTTATATTTATCCTGATTGCTGCAGCAATTATTTCCCTTGGGCTTGGGTATGTGCAGGGGGAAGAAGAATACCTCTTTGATGCCGGCCTGATAATCCTGATTGTAATTCTCAATGGCATTTTTGGCTTCTTCCAAAACTACAAAGCAGAAAAAAGCCTTGAAGCCCTCAAGAAGCTTTCAGTCCCCAGGGCAATGGTCCTGCGCGGGGGCACTCCAATGGAAGTGGATTCCATGACCCTTGTCCCTGGAGACATAATAATGCTAAGCGAAGGAAACCAGATTCCTGCAGATGCACGCATTTTAACCTCCAGGAACCTCCTTGTTGATGAGTCCCTCCTCACAGGGGAAAGCGTTCCATCTTCCAAGAAGGAGAAAGTGATGGACGCAGACCTTTCCCTTGCTGACCGCAAAAATATGCTCTATAAAGATACCTACATAAGCAGGGGAAATGGCGAAGCAGTAGTTGTAAACACCGGGCTGCATACTGAAGTAGGGCTAATTGCCAAGGCAATGCAGAGCGCAGATCAGCCGCCAACCCTTTTCCAAAAGGAACTAAATAAGCTCGGAAAAAACATTGGAACCGGCCTCATATTCATAATCGCATTCATTGCCGTTGTCCAGTTCCTGCTAAGCTCGATGGACCCAATTACAATATTCTTAACAGCAATTGCATTGGCAGTTGCAGCAATTCCAGAAGGGCTCCCAGCGGTAGTTACACTCGCCCTTGCCCTGGGCACAATGCGCATGGCGCGCAAGAATTCGCTTGTGCGCCGCCTGTCAGTAGTTGAAGGCCTAAGCAGCGTAGATGTGATCTGCACCGATAAAACCGGAACCATTACTGAAAATGCACTCACCGTGCGCAAGCTTTTCTTTGACTGGAACACAATAGATGTTACCGGCCGTGGCCACTCCACAGAAGGCGAATTCCATATTAATGGCCGCAAAGCCCCCAAAAGTGCCTATGAGCCCCTTCTCTGGTGCGGCCTTCTCTGCAATACTGTTGTGCTTGGAAAGGAGAATGGAAAAGCCAAATACATGGGCGACCCCACTGAAATTGCAATATACCTTGCAGCAAAAAAGGCCAAGATTTCAGTAAACGCATATTCAACAATAGAAGAATTTTCATTTTCTTCTGAACGAAAAAGAATGACAACAATAAACCGCAAGGGAAAGAAATATGTGGCCTGCATGAAGGGTGCCCCGGAAGTAATCCTGGAGCGCTGCACCCACATTCTGGAAAAGGGAAAAGTGCATTGCCTCACATCTTCCAAGAAAAAGAAAATCCTTGAGCAAAACCATAAAATGGGAAAAGATGCCCTCCGCGTGCTTGCCTTTTCTTACAAGGATTTAGATAAGCCCAAAGTTAGCGAAGAGGAAGCAGAATCCGGCCAGGTATTCCTTGGATTGGAGGGAATGGTTGACCCGCCCCGCAAGGAAGTCCCGGAAGCAATAGCAGCCTGCCAGGGTGCAGGAATCCGCGTAATCATGATTACCGGAGACAACATAGACACTGCAAGGGCAATAGCGCATGAAGTAGGCATCTACGGAGATGCAATCGAAGGCAAGACCCTTGAGGGAATCTCCGATACCGAGCTTAAAATGGCAGTTGAAAAAACCAGCATATTTGCCCGTGTAGCTCCCCTGGACAAAGAAAGGATCCTCAAAGCCCTCCAGGCAAATGGCCACAACGTAGCCATGACCGGAGATGGGGTAAATGATGCCCCTGCGCTCAAGAATGCGCACGTTGGAATCGCCATGGGAATCCGCGGAACAGATATCGCCAAGCAGGCCGCCGACATGGTTCTCCTGGATGACAATTTTGCCACAATCACAGAAGCAATAAAGGAAGGCCGCACAATATTCAGCAACATCCGCAATTTTGTTACCTATCTCCTCATGAGCAATTTCTCAGAAGTATTCGTAGTTTTCTTTGCTTCGCTTGCAGGTTTTATCCCTATCCGGGCAACCCAGCTCCTCTGGCTTAACCTGCTTACTGATGGTGCCCCCGCAGTTGTCCTGGGCGCTGACCCCCCACGCCCCCAGGTAATGAAGCAAAAGCCCAGGAAGCGCAATGAAGGCATAATCAACAAATGGGTACTCAAGGCAGTAGTTTCCATCGGAATCCTGGATACAATCCTCATCCTTGCCCTGTTTTTTTATTCCCTTCCCCTTGGGATGGAATACGCCCGCACAATGGTCTTTACCGCCTTCGTGTTCTCCGAAGCCACCAGGCTCGTAGTAATACGCATGAAAGACAAGCTCACCCTTTTCTCCAACAAATGGCTGGTCCTGGCAATTATTGTATCCCTGTTCCTGCAGCTCCTGGTGCTATATACCCCACTTTCCACCTACTTTGGGACTGTTCCCCTTGAGGCAAAAGATTGGGGAATATTGGCAGGCTTCATGGTCGCAAGCATAATCTGCGTATTGGGAATCTACCACTTCTTCCTAAAGGACAAGGAGCATCCTGATGTTTAGGGGAGGGGATGTTTCCCATATGCCAACATGAAGCTCGTGTGCCGCACTTTCGTGCGTGAGCTTCAAATTATCACTCCGTGTGACCCTCCTCTTTAAATTTTCTCTCACGGTAATTTGTATATGAACTGGCCGGAGCATATGTTCATAGGTGCACTCTTCGGAATAATCCTTGCCTTTCTTCTCGGCCTTCCAATTCTTGAAGCTGCCCTGATTATTGCCATGGCATCCATTTCTGCCCTTGCCCCGGACATTGACCATGATTCCTCCAAAATCCGCAAAATTGCCAACATCACTGTTCCAATTGCTGCTTTGGGCTTTTCCTTTGCGGCAACTTGCTCTGAGGGTTTTATGTGCACACTAGACGATTTGCGCTCAGTAGTGGTTCTCGGCCTTGCAATTACCGGCCTTTACATGATAATAATTACTTTCTGCAAGCCAAAGCACCGCGGCATCACACACACGATATTTGCAGCCCTTATTTTTGCCGTGTTTATTTACATCTTTTCAGATTTGAACTTTGCCCTTGCAGGGTTTGCAGGTTATTCTTCGCACTTGATTGCAGACAAACACATAAAGCTGATATAAGCATCCACTAGAGAAGCACCAATCACAATGTGTAGCTTCTTATTATTGTAAAAAACCAGAGAATACTGCCGGCTTCCAGCCGAGCATGACAACCCTGAGCTACACATTATAAGGGGAGAAGGGGGAAACCGGAGCCACTAAACTTGGACAGGAGAAAGTTAACAAATTAGTTAACTTTTAATCGTGAATCAGAAATCCCAAAAAGAAACCAAAAGCATAATAACACTCCTCTGCATAATCGGTACGGGCGCTTGCGCCTGATGATGAGCTTTGTTTGCCTGAGCATAATTCACGTCATGCTGTGATGAGAAACTGGAGCTCTGA
>DAOUYQ010000089.1 GCA_030666035.1 Microcaldota archaeon | reverse complement strand
AGGGAGCCTGAGGCGCATGCGCCTTCTACCCTGGTAATTGGGATGGGGTTAAGGCCCATATAGTCTGCGATCAGGGCACCTGTATGCTCCTGGCCTACAAGGGAGCCTGAAGCCATTGTGCCAACGTAACCTGCG
Source organism: Microcaldota archaeon (assembly GCA_030666035.1). Lineage (GTDB taxonomy): Archaea > Micrarchaeota > Micrarchaeia > Anstonellales > Bilamarchaeaceae > CAIKOA01. The sequence continues at coordinate 4,307 of DAOUYQ010000089.1, read as the reverse complement.
GAAATTTCATCTCCGCTGATTTTTGCATCTTCAAGGGCACGGATTCCTGCTTCAGTAACCAGCTCGCGGAACCCTTTGTCCCATCTTTCTCCAAAGCGTGTCATTCCAACGCCGATTATTGCGACTTCTCTCATTTTGGGCACCTTACATTCCTTTGTATTTCTTTCTAAGCTTCGCGTAAATCGCGTATGGGATGTACTCTTTCTCTTCAATAAAGTGGGAAAGGGAATAGCCGTTTTTTCTTGCTTCTTTTATTCTGTCTGTTACTTTTATGGAAAATGCATCGCTTCCTGCACCGGAGCCAAATGCGACTGCGAAAATTCTTTCTCCGGGTTTTGCTTTATCCAGGACATTGGCAAGGGCAAGGGGAACGTTTCCGGAATAAGTATTTCCAATTACCGGGCAGAGCATTCCATCGGTGAGTTTTTCTTTTGGGACTCCCAGCTTCTTTGCAACTGCTAGCGGGAACTTTGCATTTGGCTGGTGGAAAATAAAGTAATCGTAGTTTTCGATTTTTTCTTGCATTTTTTCCATCAGGCCGTTGAATGCGCCCTGGATATGCTTGAAGTAGGCGGGCTCTCCGGTGAACCTTCCCCCGTGTGAGGGGAAATCTGCTTTTGAGCGCCTCCAGAAATCAGGTGTATCTGTTGTGTAAGAAAAAGTGTCTTCTAGAATTGCAAGGGATTCATCATCTGGGCCAATAATATATGAGGCTGCACCTGCGGCTGCAGAATATTCAAGTGCATCACCTGGGCGGCCTTGGGCTGTGTCTGCACCGATTGCAATGCCGTATTTGATCATTTTTGAATCTACTAGGCCCATGCAGATTTGGATTGCTGCGGTTCCTGCCTTGCATGCGAATTCCAGGTCTGCTGCAGTTAGGTTTGGGACTGCGCCCAGGGCCTGTGCGACCATTGTTGCGGTTGGCTTTACTGCGTAGGGGTGGGATTCGCTTCCCACATATACTGCCCCAAGTTCGTTGGGGGCAATTCCTGCACGCTTAACTGCTATTCTTGCTGATTCAACTGCAAGGGTTGCAGAATCCTCATCTATTGCAGGGACTGCTTTTTCCATTATTCCTAAGCCTTTCTGGATTCTGCCCGGGTCTTCGCCCCATACTTCTGCAATTGTTTCGCTTTTTATCCGGTATTTGGGCACATATGCTCCGTAACCTGCTATTCCTGCCATTTTTGTTGCACCTTTTAGCATTAGATTTTGTTTAATCTTTCTTTGATTTCGCTGATGTCCAATTGTGTTACCACTATTGGAACCTGCTCTTTTTCAGAGAGCTTTATTGCTAGTTTGTCTACTTTTTTTATTCCATGGAGGATTACTGCTGAGGGCTTGGAGGGCGAAACACGGATTACTACCATTGGGCTTCTTCCTGTTGAGACTCCGGTAAATATCATTGCGCGCTCATTCATGTTTCCATAGATGTTTGTGAAATAGGTAAAAGGCATGTCCAGGATTACTTTTATTGAGTCCACTAATGTGTATCCATAGAGATTTCTTTCATCTACCAGGTCCTGGTTGGTGATTACTTCTCCTTCAATTAGCTCCACAAAATTGGAGAGGGGAAGGGAACGGGCGAATTCGTGGAGCTCAAAATATTCTTCAGTGTTGGTGCCTCCTTCAAGGAGTTTTTGGGTTATTCCCCCGCCGCGCTTGGCATCAACTTCAAATAGGACGTTTACGAAGCGCTTGATTATGTTTGCCCCTGGGGACTTTCTTCTGTTGGATTCATAGTCGCTGATTGTGGAAACCGAGATTCCTATTGCTTTTGCGAGCTCTCCCTGGGTGATGCCAAAGATTTCCCTCCACTTTTTCATTGTGGAGCCCGGGTCTTCGGAAAGGGCGATTTCGCCTGCGATTCTGAGCTTTAGTTTTTCCATATAGATTTACCTCTAAGGGCTGGATAAGTTGTTCTGGGAGGAAGAGTATATAAAGGTTTCTATGTGCCGTAATGGGATACGGCAGGAAACGTAAAAAGGAATTCCTTTACTTCTCAGAAGCTGCCAGAAAGTAGCCTCCTAAGCTGCTTGCCCAAATCAGGAGTGGGTAGGCAATCATCCGCTCCATTCCTCCAACGCCGAGGCCTAAGGTGATGCGGAGGTAGAGAAGGATGAGGGCAAGAAGGGCAGATGCTCCTAAAATTATGGAGAAATATGAGAAGGGGGGCTTGGTTATTCTGTACGAAGCGAGTATTGCAATTGGTCCAAAGAGGAATGCCATCACGGCAAAGGGAATGTGGAATTCCAAGAGTGTTTCCGGGAAAATTCCTACCCCTGCTACACCTAAGCCCGCTATTCCTAGAGGGATGGAAAAAATTTTGTCATTGAAGCTATTGAAGCAGAAATATGCAGATAGGAGGATGAGGATTCCACAGAGGAATGCGGAACCTCCGAATAGGGTGGCGGTGGGGCCCACGCCCAAATCGCTGATGTAATTATCGGAAATGCTATAGTTGGGATAGAGGACTTCTGCTACAATTATGAAAATCATGAACTGGGCTGCGCCCACAAAAAGAAGGGTTCCTGCTATTTGTTTTGGAGCGAGGGCCATGGGGTGATAATACCGAATGAACTTATATTTGTTTGGGGGGAAAACTGGCAGTATGGACGTTAAGGATATTCACTTTGAAAAATCGCCTTCAGTAAAGGAACTGGTTGGGGCATACCGGGAGAGTGGGTTTCAGGGAACTCACATTGGCCAGGCTGCAGAATTAATGAAGAAGATGAAGGGGGAAGGGGCAACTATTTTCCTGGCGTTTACTGCGAATGTTGTGGCTTCGGGGTTAAGGGGAGTTCTGGCGGATATGGTGAAGGAGGGATATGCGGATGTTATTATTACTACTGGGGGGGCGCTGGACCATGACTTGATTAAAGCATATGAGCCGTATTTGCTGGGGAGTTTTAGAGAAGATGATGCAAAGTTGCACCAGGAGGGAGTAAATCGGATTGGGAATATATTTGTGCCAAGTGCGAGGTATAAGTTGCTGGAGGGGAAAATAGAAAAGGTTTTTGAGGAAGTGAGTAAAGAGAAAAAGGTTGTGAGCCCAAGTGAGATTGCTTGGGAGATGGGGAAACAGATTGGGGATGAAGGCTCATTTTTGAGGCAGGCGTATGAAAAAAATATTCCGGTATTTTCACCTGGGATTACTGATTCGGCTATTGGGCTGCAGACTTATTTCTGGAAGCAGAAAAAGGAGAATAAGGATTTTGGAATTGATGTAACTTCTGATATGAAGCAGTTGGCGGACTTGGCAATGAACGCGGAGAAGACTGCTGCGATAATTGTTGGCGGGGGGATTTCCAAGCATCACACTATTGGGGTAAATTTGATGCGGGGTGGGCTGGATTATGCGCTTTATTTAACTACGGCGGAGCCTTGGGATGGGAGCTTGAGCGGGGCACCTGCAAAGGAGGCGGTGAGCTGGGGGAAAATTAAGGAGAAGGGGGAGCATGTTACTGTGCATGGAGATGCTATGGTTACACTACCTTTAATATATTATTCATTGAAGTGAACTTATGTGGGATTACCTTTTAGCTGCAATTGTTGCCGGTGCGGCCATTAAGCATGTGGATTACTTGGAGGACAGAAAAAAGGGGAAGCATTGGATTAAATGGCCTTTGGGAATTATTGCCGGCCTTGCTATGGGGTATATCCTGGCATTTTCTCCGGCTGCTATTCTTTTTGTGGGGATTATTGCTGCGCAGGTATTGATGGGGAAAATAGACAGGCCTGTGCATGGGCTTGCGGTGGTGCTTGCGGCTGCTGTGCCATTCTTCTTTGGAATGGAATGGGCAAATGTAGAATTGCTGCTTCCTTTCTTTGCGGTTGCAGCATTGGACGAGGTGGAGTTTGGGGGTGTGCTTAAGCTTATGAGGGATTACAGGATATGGCTCAAGGGGCTTACCTTTGTAATTGGGCTGGCTAGCGGAATGTGGGCATTCTTTATTACCCTTATGGCATTTGACTTGGCGTATTTGGCTGTGAGCAGATTCTTTGACAAGGGACCAATAGTGGATCTGTAGGTTATGTAACCATGGTTACATAATGGAAACCTACCCTGCAAAACTTTATATTATATAAATGGCAAATAGTTCCATGGCTCTCAATTTTGCCTGCAGGTATCCATTTACTGAGGAAGGAAAGCAGGCAATAACGGAAAACGATATTCAAATCAATGATGAGATAGCTGAAAAGGGAGTTAGTAGGATAGTGGCTGCCCTCAACAAAGAGCAACGGGTTGCTAATCCGGTCCATATTTCTGACCAGCTAATTGAGATTGGCTCATATGGCGCGGA
>DAOUYQ010000049.1 GCA_030666035.1 Microcaldota archaeon | reverse complement strand
AATAGCTTTTAAATGTATTATTTACAAAATGCACTTATGCTCACTGAAACTATCCATAAACACGCGCTCAAAAACAAGAAGCAATTCGGAAGCACAAACCCTAAATCCATAATTGGAAAAGTAATTGCGGATTTCCCGGATGCAAAAAAAGACATGAAAACTACAATGGAAGAAACCGCAAAAATCTGCAAAGAAGTAAATTCCCTCTCGGAAAAACAGCTGGATGAGGAGCTCTCCAAATACACTTTTGAATCCAAATTGCAGGAAGAAAAAGGATTAACCCTTCCAAATGCACAGGAAGGAAAAGTAGTAACCCGCTTCCCTCCGGAGCCTTCCGGATACCCGCACATTGGCCATGCAAAAGCCGCGTTCCTGGATTTGGAGTGCGCAAAAAAATACAAGGGGAAAATGCTCCTGCGCTTTGATGATACTAACCCGGAAAAGGAAAAGCCCGAATATGTGGATGCAATCCGCAAAGGGCTGAAGTGGCTTGGAATCAAGTGGGATGGGGAAATCACCTACAGCTCAGATAATATGGGTAAATTCTACTCTTATGCAGAGCAATTAATTGATGCAGGAAAAGCATACCTGTGCACCTGCACAGGTGAAGAGATAAGCAAAAACAGGAAAATTGAGCAGGAGTGCGCCTGCAGGAGCCTCCCGATTCCAGAGCAAAAAGCCCGCTGGAAGAAAATGCTAAATGGGGGCTACGGTGCAGGGGAAGCAATCCTCCGCTACAAGGGAGAGATGAGCTCAGTTAATACTGCAATGCGCGACCCAACCCTTTTCCGCATAATCCTTTTTGCACATTACAGGCAGGGGGAACAATACCTCGTCTGGCCCTCTTATGATTTTGCAGCGCCAATAATGGATTCAATTGAAGGGGTTACCCATGCAATGCGCACAAAGGAATACGAGCTGCGCAAGCCGCTCTATTTTGCAATACTAAAAGATTTGAAATTAAGGGAGCCGGAACTAATTGAGTTTGCCCGCCTCTCAATTAAGAATACAAAAGTAGGGAAGCGCCACATCACTCCTTTAGTGCAGGAGGGAAAAGTAATGGGCTGGGATGACCCAAGGCTTCCAACGCTTTTGGGTTTGGAGCGAAGGGGAATCCAACCCGAAGCAATTAAGAATTTTGTACTTTCCTTTGGCCTTACAAAAGCAGAAAGCGAGCCAGGCTGGGGCAAGCTCCTCACTGAAAACAGGAAGCTCCTGGACCCAAGCGCACCCCACTATTTCTTTGTTCCCAACCCAATTAAAATTACGGTTGAAGGCGCACCGGAGCGCAGCGTAAAAATAAAAACGCACCCGGACAAGGAAGAATACAGGGAATACAGCGTAGCGGATACCTTCTACCTGCCGCGCAGGGAAATTGAAGGAATAAAGGAAGGGGAAATTTTCCGCCTCAAGGATTTGTACAATGTGCGCATGATTGAGAATATGGATGAAGTCAGGGTAGGCTACGCAGGAGAGGAAATAGTGGAGGGAAAGAAGCTCCAGTGGGTAACTGAACCCCTTGAGTGCGAAGTGTGGAAACCAGGAGACCTTTTCCTGGATGGGGCTTACAATCCGGAAAGCCTGGACAAGGAGCAGGGCTATTGCGAGAGGGCAATCCTTAAGCTGGAGCCTGGGAAAATAGTGCAGTTTGAGCGCTATGGATTCTGCAGGCTGGATTCCAAAGAGCCCCTGCGCTTCATTTATTCCTGTTGATCCAATGTGTGGGTGCTTTTATGAATGCTGAAGATAAAGGGGATAGCTTTGTTGGCAGGAATCAGCCAATTGCACAGCACTCACGCATTGGGATGCTTGAAGATTATTCCCCAATTGAGGAAATTGAGCCCGCGCGCAAAGCGCAATACTCCAATTACCCCCTCTCCCCAATGATTAAAGGCATATTTGCAGGAAGGGGAATTACACATCTTTACCGCCACCAGGCAGATGGAATTGAATATGTAAAAAATGGAAAGAACGTAGTGGTTGTTGCGCCCACCGCAGGGGGAAAAAGCGAAGTATTCCTTGTCCCTGCAGTTGAAGGCGCACTAAAAGGGGAAAACACCCTGCTTCTTTACCCCACCAAAGCGCTTGCGCGTGACCAGCACCTGCGTTTCTCTGAATTCGCATTATACGGGATCCGCACAGAAACCTATGATGGGGACACTCCGCAGGGAAAGCGTGAAAAAATCCGTGCGCGCCCGCCGCAAATTCTTATTTCCAATATGGACATGCTTCATTTTATCCTGCTCAACAACCGCCTCTTTTCCAAGTTTTTCGAAAAATTAAAGTACGTGGTCCTGGATGAAGTGCACATCTATTCCGGAATTTTTGGTGCGCACGCATCCAATGTGCTCTGGAGGCTAAAACGCCTCATGAAAAGAAAATTCAACAGGAAAATCCAGTTCATCTGTACTTCCGCAACAGTTGGAAACGCAAAGGAATTCAGCCAACGCATCTGCGGCGAGGAATTTGTTCTTGTTGAAGGAACCAGTTCTCCCCGTGCAGAGTTCCACCATATAATTATTTCTCCACCGGAGAGCTACTCGGTTGCCGCACTAAGAATTGCAGATGAAATTGGAAGAAAGGCACTCATTTTTGGGAATTCCCATTCCCTGGTGGAGCGCATGGGCCAAATGGCAAAGCGGATGAATATCCCTCTGGCTGTTTACCGCTCAGGGTTGCGCCAGGATGCCCGCAGGCAAATAGAAACTGATTTCAAAGCCGGAAAAGTAAAATACCTTGCAACCACTTCTGCACTGGAACTTGGAATAGATATTGGAGATACGGATGTGGTTGTGCTTGCAGGGTTCCCGGGGACCGTTACCCGGGTGCGCCAGCGCATCGGGCGCTGCGGCCGCAAGGGCCAAAAAGGATACGGTGTTTTTATTGCAAAAGAAAGCCCCCTGGACCAATATTATGTTGAAAATCCAAACGAGTATCTATATGGGGAACCCGAAAACTGCTACATAAATCCAAAAAATGAAAATATCCGCAAACTGCACATACTCTCTGCTGCAAAAGACCAGATGTTTTCCCCGGAAGAATTAACCAAGGAGCTCTCCAAACATATTGAGTTGCTCGAAGAAGAAGAGCTAATAAAAAAATGGGGAAATTTTTATTCTACAACAAAAGAGGGCGCAAAGCGCGCCCGCTTAATCAACCTGCGCTCTGCAGGAGGCTCCGTAAAAATATACAACACTGAAAGCTAAAAGCAGATTGGCGAGCGTGGAATTGCAATGGCAATAAAGGAATTGTTTGAAGGTGCAATCTACCTGCACGGAGGCCGCCCCTACCTCTCCAGGAAACTGGATTTGGAAAAAATGGAAGCCCAGGTTGAGCCCATGGATCGTGCAGTGGAAGAATACACTTCTGCTTTAAGCAACAAGAGCGCAGAAGTAGTTGAGGAGCTTGCTTCCCGCGAGTGCTTAGGGCACAAAATCAGCTTTGGAAAAGTGCACATTGCAGAAGAGGTTTATGGATTTTTAGTAAAGGACATCTTTGGCGCAACAAGAATTGCCGAGCACACTTTTGAAACCCCCTACTTATACGAATATGATACCTATGCACTCTGGATAGACCTGGATGATATGGTGTATGATATTCCTGAATTCGGGGATGGATTGCATGCATTTGAGCACGTATCCATCTCCATGATGCCCGCAATTACCGGTGCAGACCCCAAAGAGCTCGGAGGCCTTTCCCACCCTTCCGGAAGAATGTATGTATATGATTCGGTCCCTGATGGAAATGGAGTTACCCAGGTAGTGTTCTCCAAATTTGAAAAGATTGTGCAAATGAGCAAAGACAGGCTGGAAAAATGCGACTGCGAAAAGGGCTGCCCCAAATGCATTCTGGACCCAAGCTGCGGAAACGATAATCGTTTCCTGAATAAGGAAAGCGGAAAGCTGATTGCAGAAAAACTCCTCAAAGGATAAAAAAAGAAAAAAAAGAAAAAATCTATTTCTTTATGAAAAACCAGTATGCCAGTACAATTATGACAACCACAATAAGCAGCGGAACCCAGGGGAATTCTGTTTCCTCTGCTGCGGGTGCAGGTTCTGGCTCAGGTGCTGGCTCAGCTGTTGGTTCAGGTACTGGTTCAGGAGCAGGCTCAGGTGCCACTACCGGCCCCGGCCCTTCTGCTGGAATCTCAACACATACTCCTTCTATACAGACATTGCCCATTGGGCATTCATGGTCTGCGCTGCACTCCGGTTCCGGCTCCTCAGTTCCTTCAGCCTCCCCTTCAGGTCCATATTCTTCTATTGGAGTCACACTTTCATTCAAGCCCAAGTCCAGAAGCTCTTCAAGCTTTACTTCGGTTCCGTTTGCAAGGACACAAACTGCATATTGTGCAGTCCAGGTGCCCATATCCTCAGTCACGCTCTTGATTCCGTATCCCTCACGGACACAGTAGCTGAATTCCGTGCCTACTTCGCCCCTGTAGAAAGCCCAGGCATCCACTTCCTGCCCATTAGGCATGCGGCACATCCCTACTTCGCCTTCATCAGTTTGTACGGTGCTAGACACGTACCCCATTTGCTCACAATAAACTGCTGCAGGGTTTGCAATTGAAAATACAAATCCCATGAGCATTATTGCAAATATTATGCGTTTCATGCACAAAGTCAGTTCACTTAATATTTAAATAGTTTTGCACGCGCACAAAATAGCTCAAACCAGGCTGGAAATGTCCTTTCCATACTTTTCTGCAAACTTCCAGGAAAGTGAATATGACTTTGGATTCTCATTGAAAAACACAATTGGGATGAACTTCCACCTGTACCTCATTCCCACCCCTTTTTTCATCCATGCTTTTGCAGAATCATCTCCACTTTCCGCCTTTTCCTTCTTTCTCCTCCATGCAACAAAAGTTTCCATCCCCGTAACTTCATGCCATTTTTTCAGGTTCTCAAATTGGTCCCGGTCCAGAGAAAGATGCTCTGATTCAAGCGCCTTTGCCTCAATTACATATTGTTTTGGGCCCTTAAACACAAGCACATCCGGGCTCAAGCCCGAAGTCCCGCTCCCAGCTCCCCTAATAACCATAAACCCATGCTCAGAAAAAAATTTGATTAACTCCCTCTCCGCACGCGCCCCCTTATGGTATGCCCTTACCATTATTCTTCCACCAGGATTATTCCCTTCTCACAGTCTACTTCTGCATCCATTCCATCCTTCAGAACTTCCAGCACATTCACATCTGGCTTGTCCAGCATGGGAATTTCTGAGATAATTGCACCAACCGCAATAATTGTTTCCGCTTCCAGATTAATAATTGCAGCAGGAGCCACCCCGTTCTTTTTCATCGCGAGCATCACGTAGCTCCCAACGGTTGATCCTTTTCCATGCGGAAATACTAAAATTTTATCAGCAACGGATTTTCCTTCCAGTGAATGCCCCTTCTCCAAAACAATCCCCGTTTTTGGGTCCACGCCCCCCAAGAATGAAATCGGGTCCCTGCTCACAAGCACTTTTCCAATTGCCTTTCCCCTGGAAATTACTCTTCCCACTATTTCCATCCGAACCGCAGGGGGGACACCCCCCTTCAGTTTGAGGTTCCTCCTGATTCCCCCCGATTTATCAGATATTATTTCCATAGTATGTCCTCCAATCTCCCAAAAAGCAGCTTCTGCTTGCACATCGTAGGCAGGTACACTGTAGCTTTCCCGGAATTTACTCCCGTACTTTTGAAGCCCATGCGCTCAAGGGGCGCAACAACCATGCACGTATCCGCAACCAGGGTTCCCCCCCGCATTTTAATGCGCCCTGCAAGCCCGCTCTTTTCCGCTTCCTCCTTTACCCCCCTGCTCAGGCAAATCCAAAACGGCTTTTTCACAGGTTTTTTCTCAAGCAATTTTGCAATCTCTTCCAATTCAGTAATGGATGCATGCGGGCATCCAGTAGTAATCAAATCCGCCTCAGGAACATCATTCAATTTTGCCTTCAATTCATCCATTTCCCTCTGGGTAATTGTAATCTCTTCTGCATCAGGGGCAACCCTCCACTCAGGAGTAACTCCTTCCACAAAATAAAGCGCAACAGAACCCGATGCCCCCATCGCAGCGCCCAAATATTTCAATTGATCCTCATTGGGCAAAATGTTTTTGAATGCAGGAATTCCCTTTCCAGCCCTCTTTCCAACAAGCAATCCAACAATAGAATAATCCGTGCGGTTCTCCAGCTTTGCTTTCATGTGCACAATCAAATTTGCAACCCTGTTTTCCTTTAAATGCAGCCCATGCATAGGCGTAACCCCGGTAAGCGCAGCACACAAAGCCGAAGGCCCCCCTTCCCGGTTTGTGCATGCCCCCAAAACCGAATTCGCAAAGGAAACTGCAGAGCTTTCACTCCATGCAATATGCTCCCCCTCCGCAGGCCTAATCCCAATCAGGTAAGGCGTGCACGTG
>DAOUYQ010000009.1 GCA_030666035.1 Microcaldota archaeon | reverse complement strand
TCCATCAAGCCATTTTTCAAATGACTGTGCAAAGACCCTTGAATCTCTCCATGCCAGTTCCTGCTCTGCTTTCTTGGCTTTCTCCCCTACCATCCACTTCTCTTATCCATACATTCTTTATAATACTTTCAATTTTTAGCGAGAGTTTTACTTCGAAGCAAAAATCTGAGAAATCCCTGATTTCTTCTCACAGTGTGTAGCTCCGCCCTGCACATCTTATGAGAATAAGGAACTACACACTGTGACTCGTGAACAAAGTTCACGATTGCCGGTGCCATTGTGAAGCTCAGGTTAAGCGACCTTCGGCCGTCTGAACTTCGCAATGTCAAAAAACACCGTTTTACGCTATTTTTGTGTTTTCTGCACCAATGAAAGCCGGCAAGCGGAGGTTTTCATTTCTTGGGGGGGCAGATTTTCTCTCGTGCTTCAGATAGCTTTTTATTCATTTCCTAACTTTTCATATTCGTCTGGGTCGATAACCATGAAATTCGACGAAGATGATGATTGGGAAGATGAAGATTTTGATGAGAATACTGGTGAGGGGGATGAAGATTTTTGAGTTGCTCCCTGCCAGTTTTCATCAAAAACATGGTTGGCGTTAATTCGCCCCTCCTTTTTTTCTATTTCTTGAGCACAAAGCTTTTAAGGTTCTATTAAGTAATTAATGGACACGGGCCCGTAGCGCAGCCTGGATAGCGCGGCTGCCTTCTAAGCAGTAGGTCGTGGGTTCAAAACATTTTCAGTGTAATCTATCGGTTACATTTCTTGAGGCAAGCCTCAGGATTTTGGGAAAACCAGAAATGTGAAATTCCCACCGGGCCCGTTATATTCAATGAGTGGAGGTGTGCAAATGGCATCGATTAAGGAAATAACAGGACTTTTAGATAATGTAATTGAGGATTCTTCTGTTCCTAAAAATATAAGGAAGGCGGTCAGCGATGCAAGGGAACGCCTTCAGGCAGATGATGAGGTTATTGTGAATGTGAGTGCAGCAATCTATTCGCTGGAGTCAGTTGCGGAAGATGTGAACATGCCTCCACATGCACGCATGCAAATCTGGAGCATAATGAGCGAGCTTGAATCCCTCAAGGAATAACCATGGGGATAAATGCTCTTAAAAAACAGGGAATGCGCATTGCGCTCGACGCAGAAGACTTTATAGCCAAGCATTCAGTCACTGATGAGGAAATCATTTCCCTCAAAAAAAAGTTTATCTCAATTGAAGAGCTTGAGCCGATTCTCAAAAAACGGGAAGAAGATGCCGCAGCGTCTGCTTCAGAACCAGAGAAGCCGCAGGCTGAAGTTTCCCTTCCTTCTGGTTTTGCCCCCATGGCAAAGGAATATGAACCAGAAATCACTGTCCGCGAAGCACTTGATGTGACCGGGAAATCCCGTACAGAAGGCAAAGTTGATGATTTTGTAAAATATTTCCGCAACCGCTATGAGCGGCTTGCAGCACTCTTGCGCTCATATGGGGGCAAATATCCTGAAGCGGACCTCCATGGAATATCCAAGCTTGCAGGGCAGAAGGTGCGCGTAATAGTAATGATTTTTGAAATCCGGGAAACAAAAAAAGGCAATCTTCTTTTGCAGGTGGAGGACCTTACAGGGCAATTCAAAATTGTGATTTCACAACGCGATGAGCAGCTGTTTCAAAGAGCCAAAACCCTGGTAAAAGATGATATAGTGCTCATTTCCGGAAAGGTTGCCCAGCCATTTATCATTGCAGAAGAGCTTGAGTGGCCGGATATTCCTGTTGCAAGGGAGCGGAAAAAACCAGAGCGTGACCTTGCAGGAGTTTATCTCTCGGATTTGCATTTTGGAAGCAAGCAGTTCCTTGGCCAGTATTTCAACCGCTTTATCAATTGGATAAATGGGCGCGGGGAGAACCGTGACCTTGCCGGGAAGGTAAAGTACATTTTTGTTGCTGGAGACATTGTAGATGGAATTGGAATTTATCCAAACCAGGAAAAGGACCTGGATGTAGTGGACATTTTCAAGCAATACGAAATGTTTACTGATTTTGTGCAGGAGCTCCCGGATTACCTGGAAGTGCTAGTATGCCCTGGAAACCATGATGCAGTAAGGAGGGCAGAGCCGATGCCCGCCCTTTCCAAGGATATCCTGGGCTGCGAAGTGCACAGTGTAGGGAACCCTTCCACAATATGCGTAGAAAACCTTGAGCATCTTATGTACCATGGAACTTCCTGCGATGGCTGGATTGCAACCCTCTCGCATTTAAGCTATGACCGCCCGGAAAAAGTGATGATTGAATGCCTCAAGAGAAGGCATCTTTCCCCGATATTCGGTGCGCATGCAATCGTTCCGGAAAAGCTGGATTACATGGTAATTGAGAAGGTTCCGGATGTTGTCCATTTTGGCCATGTGCACAAGAACGGATATGCTAACCACAGGGGGAGCCTCATAATTAATTCAGGGACTTTCCAGGACGTAACAGAATTCCAGCAAAGGCAGGGGCATATTCCTACCCCTGCAAAAGTTCCCATACTTGAATTTCAGAGCAACAAGCTCAGGACATTGGATTTTACAAGGTGAAAGAGCAATGGAGTATTTTGAAAGCCTCAGGAAAGAACTTGACCGGGTTTATGCCCTTGCACAAGTTGCGCGCAAGCAAGGCATGGACCCAGAGGCTGAAGTAGAGATACCTATTGCAAAGGATGTAGCAGCGCGTGTTGAAGGGCTGGTAGGGCCCCGCGGCATTGCATCCATAATTCGTGAGATGGAGCAGGGGGGAATGTCCAGGCCGGAAATTGCATTCAACATTGCAGAAAAGCTCGCCTCCGGGGAGATAATCCAGGGGGACAAACGTACACTAATTGAACAGGCAGTCCGTACCAGTGTTGGAATTCTCACCGAGGGTGTGCTTGTTGCGCCCACTGAAGGAATTGCAAACGTCGAGATTAATGAAAATCCGGATGGGAGCAATTATGTTTCCATTTTCTTTGCCGGCCCGATAAGGAGTGCAGGGGGAACAGTGGCTGCACTGAGTGTTGCGCTTGCAGACCATGCGCGCAGGAAAGCAGGAATTGGGGATTTCCGCCCGACAGAAACAGAGATTGCACGCTATGTGGAGGAAGTAAATGTGTATGAACACAGGTGTGTACATCTCCAATACAAGCCTCCTGAGGAGCATGTTGCGCATATAATTCGCAACTGCCCAATTTGCATAGATGGAAACCCCACAGAAGAGATAGAAGTATCCGTGCACAGGGATTTAGAGCGCATCAAGAGCAATAGAATCCGTGGAGGCGTTCCGCTTGTTGTATGTGAAGGAATTGCAGCAAAGGCACCCAAAGTGCTCAAATTCACCAAGAAATTTGGCTTGGACTGGGAGTGGCTCCAGGAAGTAATCAAGGTAAAGAAAAAAGCTGACAAGGTTGAAATCAAGCCGGATCCCAGTTACCTGGATGGGCTTGTTGCAGGAAGGCCGGTATTTTCTTACCCAATGGCCAAGGGAGGTTTCCGCCTCAGGTATGGAAGAAGCCGCACCAATGGAATAATGGCAAGGAATGTCCATCCTGCCACCATGGTTCTTGCCAATTCGTTTATTGCAAATGGAACGCACCTGAAAGTTGAGAGGCCCGGGAAAGGCGCAATTCTCACCGCATGTGATTCGCTGGAGCCTCCGGTGGTGAAATTGCAGGATGGCTCAGTTGTTAAAGTGCACAGCAGCAAGCAGGCGGAAGAGCTGCTTGGGGATTTGGAAAAAATCCTTTTTCTTGGGGACATGCTCATTACTTATGGGGATTTCCTCAAAACTAACCACCCTATGTTGCCAGGAGGCTACTGCTGGGAGTGGTGGGTGCAGGAAGCAGAGGAAGCAGGAGTGGAAAATCCCCCAAAGAAAATGAGCGCAAAGGAAGCATTTGAACTTTCCATGAAAAACAAGGTTCCCCTCCACCCTGATTACACTTATGTCTGGAATGATGCAACCAATGGGCAATTGCAGGTTCTTGCAGGGGCCCTCTCCAAAGCTATCCTCAAATTGGATGGCGGGGAGATAATTGGGCTGGAGATTCCTTCCCTGGATGCAAAGGAGGCTCTTGAAACTCTTCTTGTGGAGCATACTGTTTCCGATGGAAAGATCATACTAAGCGGGGAAGATGGATATTCCCTTCTCTTTTCTTTTGGAATGCTCTCCGGGCGGGAAATTTCCGCTCCCCCGCAGATAAATGAAGCCCTCTCCCCATTACAGAATATTTGCGAGCTCTCTGAGCTTACAATCCGCAACAAAACCCCCATATATATTGGGGCAAGGATGGGAAGGCCGGAAAAGGCAAAAGAGAGGATGATGGAAGGAAAGCCGCACGTGCTCTTTCCAACTGCAAGCCCCAGGGACCGGAGCATCACCAAGCGCTACAAGAGCTTAAAAGCCAGGGATAAAGAGCGCTCGATTAATGCGGAGATTGCCAGATACCGGTGCACCGGATGCGGCGCATCCACATTTTACCCCCGCTGCCATGCCTGTGGGGAAATTGCCAAGGCAGAGCGAATCTGCCAGAAATGCAATGAAGTTACTACTGAAAAAGAGCACTGCGATATGCCCACACTCTTTTATGACCGCAGGCCTATCCCGCTTGTGGAATTGTATGATTCTGTAAAGGCCGAGCTTGGATTTGCCCCCCCGGAAGTCAAGGGCGTAAAGGGCATGATAAATGTAAAGAAAATTCCAGAGCGGCTGGAGAAAGGGTTCTTCCGCGCCAAGCACGATGTTTATGTTTTCAGGGACGGAACTTGCAGGTTTGATGCAACGGATGCCCCGCTTACCCATTTCCGCATCTCGGAAATTGGCCAGACCCCTGAAGGCATAACCAAGCTTGGATACACCCTGGACCATGAAGGGAAGCCCATAAAAACTGCAGACCAGATTGTGGCGCTCCAGTGCCAGGACATTGTAATTGCATCCAGTGGAATGGATTACATGAGCCGCGTGGCTGATTTTGTAGATGATATTCTGGTTAATGTATATGGAATGCCCCCTTTCTATGAATTGAAATCCAGGGAGGATTTGTTCGGGCATCTTATTGTTGGGCTTTCCCCGCATACTTCAGGGGGAGTCCTGGGAAGAATAATTGGATATACTGATGCATATGTAGGTTATGCGCATCCCTATTTCCATACAGCTAAGAGAAGGAACTGCTTTTCAGGAGATACCACAATTCCAATACTTGAAAACAATCAATGGAGGATACTGAACCTGAAGGATTTTGTTGAAGGCAACCTTGGCAAAACACCGAAAAAGGATTCCTTTGGCACGAAATATTCACCTGTAACTGAGCTTAAGACGCTGGCATTCAACCCACTCTCGAAAAAGTTTGAGGTTGCTGAGGTTACCCACGTCTCCAAGCACATTGCGCAGGATCACATGTTAGAGCTGGCAACCAAGAGCGGAAGGAAAATACGCGTAACTAAGGAGCATCCGTTTCCAAACTGCGGAAAGAAGAAAATGGCCATGGATACAGAGAACTTATATGTTCCTGCGAGATTTTCAATCCCGGAAAAAGACCTTAAATCATTTGACCTTGCAGATTTTAGCGAAGATGTTTTTGCCAAGCCGGACAAAAGCCCGCTCCAAGGAATTTCGCTCAAGGAAGCATCCAGGAAGTGTGGCATTAATTACAAGACATTTACAAACTATAAATACCGCAATTCATATCCACTCTCCGCCCTAAAGCTGCTTGGAAAGGATAATTCCTCCTGGAAGATATCTGCAAAGGGGGATTCCGTATCAATAAACCGGATTGTAAGGGTGGATGAGGACCTGCTTTTCCTCTTAGGGTTATATCTGGCTGAAGGACATACCAGGAAGAAGAAAGGGTCCCATTACCAAGTTTCCTTTGCAGTAGAAGACCCCGAGCTGCGTAGGGAAGTTACTGCGAAAATAATACGCGTGTTTAGGATAAAGCCCAATGTATCCCCAAACTCCATTAATATCTGCTCCAGGCTGGTCCATTCATTTTTCGAGAAGCTGGGCCTGGGCAAAGGAGCGCATGATAAGCGCGTCCCGCCTTTCATCCTTTCTCTTCCAAAACGGAAGCTTAAACCTTTTCTGCAGGGATATTTCACGGGAGATGGATCGTCTTCGCTGGGCTCCACCCTTGAAGTTAATTGCACATCTGTAAGCAAGGAACTGCTTTTGGGCATTTCTTTCTTGTTTAGCCGTTTAGGGTTAATCCATTCATGGAGCGAGTCCCACAGGGAGATCAAAACTGGCATTGTGGCTGATTTCTATGGCCACCCAGTCCCGTTGCACTCATTCAAATTAAGGAGTTATGGGGAAGCTGCGGCAGAATTTATACAAAGCATAGGCTTTGTTTCTAAGAAAGGAAAGAAAGCTGAAACAGAGCTAAAGAAATGGAAATCAAAAGCAAGAACCCCAAGAAGAAAAATCGATGGGGAAGTCTTTGTGGACAAAGTAACAAGAAAGGAGATAGTTAAATCAGATGAGAACCATACGTATTCCCTCACTGTTTCTCCCCACCATACTGTTGTTTCCTCTGGCTTAGTTTCATTTCAATGTGATGGCGATGAAGATGCAATAATATTACTTCTGGACTGCCTCATAAATTTCTCACGTGCCTACCTCTCTGACCGGAGAGGCGGAACAATGGACGCACCCCTTACACTCACGCCCCAAATTAATCCAAGCGAAGTGGATGATGAGGTGCACTGCATGGAAGTGGTGGACAAATACCCGCTTGAATTCTACCGTGCCTGCGAGCGCAATGTTTTCCCTGGAGAGATAAAGCTAACTACTGTGCAGGACCTTCTTGGAAAGGATGAGCAATATGGGGATATGAAATTCATGTATGATACCGCAAGCCTGAATGATGGACCAATGCGCACCCGCTATGTGACCCTTGGCTCAATACCTGAGAAGATAGAAGCCGAGTTTAAGCTCCACCAAATACTCAGGCCCGTGGATGTGCAGGATACTGCAGAGCGCCTTATCCTGAGCCACTTTATCCCGGATTTGTACGGGAACCTCCGCTCTTATTCACGGCAGAACTTCCGCTGTGTGGACTGCAATACAATTTACCGGAGAACCCCCCTTGCGGGAAAATGCACCAAGTGTGGCGGCAAGCTTACCCTCACTATCCACAAGGGAGGAATACTCAAATACCTGGAAATCTCCAAGCATATGGTTGAGGAATATTCCCTGCCCAATTATTTGGGCCAGAGGCTGGAATTGCTTGAGAAGGAAATTGGGAGCATATTTGAGGATGAGAAAATCAAGCAGACTGGGCTTTCTGATTTCATGTAATCGCTTTTTATGCAGTTTTACGCTACGCAAAAAGCGGTTCCAAAAAACACCGTCTTCCTGCTTGGGTCTTTGTGTTTTCTGCTGATACTCTACAAGGTATTCTGCTCATAAAACCCTCCGGTTGTCGGGCTTTATGGCCTGCGGGATTTTACGTTACGCAACACTCTGGGAAAGCTCACGGTTTCTTCTTGTAATGTGAACCAAAGCGGGCGAAACCTTGCATAAGCACTTGCTTCACAGTGTGGCTCCTGAGCAAAGCTTAAGATTGACAAAAAGCTCTGTTACTCTAGGTTCTTTGTTTTACTGGGAAAGAAGGGACTTGCAATAGGATATAAAAGAAAAATAAAAAAGGAAAAATTAGCACAATTACATGTGCTTTTTGGCCATTTCACCAATTACTGGAAGTTCATATTCTTCTCCTTCATATGCCTTCCAGGCTGGGTAGAGGCATCCAACGAACATTACCAGTATCAATACAAGGCTGAGTAGTCCGCTGCAGATTCCGAACATTCCTCCAGTTGCCATGGTTAGGATAATCGAGATTATGCTAAATCCTATCCAGATAACTACCCACGCAACCCAGAAGAGAATCGCCTGCAAGGAGTGGAACCTCAGGAATTTGTCATCTTTCCGGGTCAGGTACATGATAATTGCAATTATCCCAATAGGGTACCCAATAGCGGCCAGAAGATTGCTATCCTTTTCTTTCCCACCCTTTTTCTCAACGTGTTTCTCTGTTGGTTTTTTTTCAACCACGGGCCTTTCAGCGGCAACTATGCTTACTTCTTCAGTTTCTTCGATGATAGCTGCCGGCTTTTCTTTCTTTGCTGCCATAAGTTCACCATTAACTGAACCTAAATAGTCTGGGATGTTTTTAAAGGTTTTCCAAATTCGGGAAATACCCTTTCCGGCGGCACATACGGAAACCTTTTTATTCCCTCTCGGAGCTATTTTAATATGGCTAATGTGACAGCGCCTGTTCCTAAGGCAAAAGCTGCTTCAAAAAAGAAAAAAGGGCCCGGTTTAGGCGAAATTGTCTTTTCCCAAACAAACAAGCCTCCAATAGATAAAAACGTAATGGCTCTGGCCAAAGCTGGACTGGAAACTGCGATTGCATTGCTTGAAGGAAGAGTCCAGGCGGATGATACGGATGACACCTACCTTACCCTGAATCGGAAGCCTCCACTAGTGAGCAAGGAATTTCTTGATTTTAAGAAAGGCACAGATGTTATTCCACTTCCTCCAAAGGGCACTCGTCTTCGTGATGACCTTGAGCATGAAATGCGCAGAAAGATAGATGCTGCCCCGGAAGACCAGTCATTTATAGATATCCAGATTCTGGAGAGCAAGGGCATTGCAATAATTACCAATACATATTATCTTCCTCCGGAGATGGGGAAAGTGCGCTCCAAACTTGCAACTCAACTTAAAAAAATAATTTCTTCCGGAAACGAGGAGCACATTCTTATTGCATCCGGATGCTGGGAAGGGCTCAAGTATTCCCTGGAGCAGCAGTCCGGGCAGCTGGAATTGGCAGTGCGTGCCAACTTTAAGGGAAAGGGGGAATTTGCACAGTTAACCCGGCAGATTTCCAATACTTATGGAGAGATTGCAACTGAGATGGGCAGCCGCATCCAGATCCTGGCCAAAGGAGAAAATATTTCGCAGGCAGATATTACTGATACAACCCCAATGCAAAAAAAACTCGCTAAATTGCAAATTGCAGCAGCAAATCTGCAAAGGGAAGCAGTGCTGGATGCATTTACAGGAATCAGGGCAATAGATTCTATAGAAGAGGGAATAAGCTTGGGCATTTATTCCAATATTGAAATTGTTATCTACAAGCAGATTGCAGGAGAGCTCAAAGCTACTTTGGGAAGGGTAAAAGGCTTCTCGAGAAAAGGGCTCAAGCGCATCAAAGAAGAAGGCTATAGTGGCCTTGCTGGCTGGCAGAAAAATGATGTAGAGCATGCACTATCTCTTGTGGCCCAGTTGGAATGCATTGCATGGAAGGCAGACATGAAAACCAGGATTAACTTGATGAAAGCGGCTGCAAGGGGATATTCATCCCCCACAAGCATAATGCGGCCCCTAACTAAATTATACATTCCAACAAGCCAGCTTACCCGGAAATCAAGAGCAGAGATAAAAAATCTTGCAAAACGTGCCGAGGAACACATCATCTATGTAAAATCCTTCCTGAATGCCATTGATGAACTTACTCCTTCAGAAAAGGAGGCTTACGAAGCTAAACTGAATGCTCTTTCCTCCAAACTCTCAAAAGCAAGATTGCCAGCTGAGTTAAAATCTATTTCCAACGGTCTCACAAAGGTCCTTTTGGATGCTGAAATGATTCTAAGTGAGCGCTACCTTGAGAAGAAGGCATCTGATAAGGACAATCCTTGGAATGTCCGCACTTCCGCATACATAAAGCTCTATGCCCTCAACCACAGCCTGGAGATAATTGGGGCCGGCTTGGCAGTTGGCGGAATTGCCGGAGGAGCTGCAACCAGGAGCCCTGCAGGCGCATGGGCAGGAGCAAAAGCAGGGGCGTTGGTAGGATCACGCATTGTTGCACTTGCAGGCACTTTTGTAACTGCGGAGGCAATGCACCGCTATTGTGCCGGAGTAGGAGACCTTAATCAGGCGCTTGAGGATATGCGGCTTGGAGTAACATATATGGCATTTGGGCTAATAGGCGGTGCCCCAGTAGCTGCACTAAGCACCCCGGTTAAAGTAATAGCAGGGGGGGGAGTGGCTGCCACTAGCGGAGTTCTATTGTACAATGATTTAAAGAGGGGAAATTATTGGGAGATTCCTGCAGATGTTGCATATCTTGCAATTGGCACTGTTGCATTCGTGCGTGTTGCCGGAGGTCTATTCCGGGCAGTTCGCCTTAGCACTCCCCTCAAGTCCAGCATGGTTATTGCAAATTCTTCCGGGGTTGCCAAAGTTGCATTAAAAGGATTGCGAAAAGTAGAAGGGATCACTACACGTGCACTCAAAGTGGGCTATACCCCAACCTGGATTGGGATGAATGCTGCATTTGGAGGTTTTGGAAACTGGAATAATATTTCCACTGCAATAGATGGGGGGCACTATGGGGTCGCATTCAGGTACCTGAATAGGGGTTTTGCAGATATGACGAGGGGGATGGTTGGTTTTGATTTTGCCCTTTTTGGTGTAGGTGGTTCCCTTGCAAAAGCAGGTGCAAAGCCTGCACTGCGTCTTGCAAAAGCAGGCGCACAACCCGCATTGCGTTTTTTCCGTGTAAGTGTACCTGCAGCGCAGGCAAAAACAGTTAATTTTTTAGCGTCCACCGGGCTCTATGAGCGTGTTTCGCGCCTTGCACAAAAGGCAGGAGCAAATACTTTCAAAGCACAGACAAATTCCAGGATACTTGAGCTTGCTTTTGCAAGT
The DNA here is from genome assembly GCA_030666035.1 of Microcaldota archaeon. Lineage (GTDB taxonomy): Archaea > Micrarchaeota > Micrarchaeia > Anstonellales > Bilamarchaeaceae > CAIKOA01. Next base: position 1,186 of record DAOUYQ010000009.1, on the reverse strand, counting down.
AAAGGCAAAGCCACTGCAGGATATGTCCAGGCAACTCTTAACCTGGAGAGCAGAGCAGCTGCCCGCGGCATTTCTACGGAAATTAATAGCAGCTGGAGGTCTGCAAAAAGCTTCCTTGCAAAGGGTAAATCTGCAGGGAAAGCAGCATGGAGAAGGGTAGGAAAAAATATGAAAAGGGCTGCGGGTTCCCGTGCAGCGAGATTAGCAGCCAGGGGTGCCCAGGGGGGAGTTCTAGTTGGAATAGTCGGGTACCATGAGTTCCACAATGCTAAAAACGAGAAGAGGGCAGCCGAACTTGATTACCTCATAAATAAACAGGAATCCCAGTTCATTAATTACCTGCTTGCAGCAGCACGCCCAGATTTTGGGACCCCACAATTAGAGATGCTAAAGCTTGTTGAAGCAATGGGCATAATCAATGAGATTTCTAATGCTGTTGATGAGGGTACCCACCCGCTTGCTATCCAGCTTGAGATGGGGGGGGACCTTGAGCAAAGAAAGAAAATTTTGCTATCAGGCGCTCTTGCCCTAATGATGAATGGGAAAAAAGTAACGGATATAAACCTCACAAACCTGCTCTCCAAGATGGATGTGCTCTCTGCAAGAACGGGAATCAAATTAGAGCTGGATACTCCTATTGGAACAATGGCATTGCTTGGCTCCATTGCGCTAAAAGAGGGGGCGGATTCATTTGCAGAGGCATATAATTCCATGGCATTGGGCATAGCTCCCAATGAGCGCTTTGCTTTCCTGGATTATGCGGCTGCATCATATTATTGTGCCTCTTCCCTGGGGCGAAGCATTGACTGGGCAAATGATGTTTCCTTTGCAGTTTTTGATGCATTTAAGAAGAATGACATGGAAGGAAAAGTGCTTATGTGGGGCCTGGTCCTCACATTCCAGAGCCTGGAGGAGAATTCTCCACCACTTAAGCAGATAATCGCGACTGCAAAACGGGCAGACTGGGCGGCCAGGCGTGGAGGGTTTGCAGTTTCGGAATCAGAATAATTTATAAAGCATGAATGAGGCAATAATACTGTCGATGGTGAGGTTATGAATGGAAAAGGCCCATATAAAGAAGTAGTGGATAAACGAGCAACAAGCGGACAAATTGTAGATGTAAAAGGAGATCCCATGCATGCAACTCCCCAGAGAATTCCCATGCAGAAGGATCTTATAGGCAAAG